>JAVHPV010000293.1:0-1598 GCA_036170775.1 Gallionella sp.
GCGACGGGCGTGAAATTGCCCATGCCTTGCCCACCAGGTTCATTGCGCGCCAACATCAACAGTTGATTGACCAAATGCGCTGCATGTTGTGTGCTGGTTTGTGCATGTTGCAAAATTTCTTGCTTGCGTTCGGGTTCGGCTTCGCGCAACGCCAGTTCAACTTGTGTCTTCAGCCCCGCCAACGGGGTGCGCAGTTGGTGTGCCGCATCCGAGACAAAGCGTTTTTGTGCGAGCAGCAATTGCTCCACGCGTTCGAGTAACTCATTCATCGAATCAATCAGCGGATGCACTTCTAACGGCGCACTGCTACGCTCTAGCCGATGTAAATCATCGCGCTGGCGTGCCGCCACTTCGCGGCGTAATCGTTCGAGTGGACTCAGCCCCACTTTCAAGCCGTACCACACCGCAGCCCAAGCCAGCAGAATCAGCAAGAGTTGCGGAATGACGATATAGGCCAAGATACCTTTAATCAAGGCTTGGCGTTGCAGGGTGGTTTCCGATACGTGTAATTGCAGCACTCGTCCATCAATGGGGTGGGTGTAGACCAAGCTCACCATGCGAGTCTTTTTGCCCGCGCGTTCGCCATTGCTAAACAGCGCACCCGTCTTCCCGCGTCGATAAGACAAGGGGCGCGAGATGCTGGCATTGCCTGCTAACTTTTTGCCATTCTCATCACTGACGGTGTACACCACTTGGTCGGGCATGGCGGGATCTTTGCCGTCGGGCAAGTCTGGAATACGGTCAAGATGTGCTTGAACTTTGCCTAAGCTGAGTTGTTCCGCGACGCTTTGGGCGCGTTGCAGCAGAATCAAGTCATGGGGTTTATTGGCATAGTTCAGTGTGGCGAAATAGCCCATGATGGTGCTGATGAGCCACAGCAAGTAGAGCGCGGTGAGCAAACGATTGGTGAGGAAGCTCCGCAGTGAATAGGGCTGTGTGTGCATAGCCACTAGGCGCAATTCGGAAAATAATTACGCACTCGGTGTAACGCCTATCATATAGCCCAGACCTCGAATGGTACGGATGGTGATGCCCGCCCCTTCGGTCTTTTTACGCAAGCGATGGATATACACTTCGATAGCATTATTGCTGGCTTCCTCAGAATAATTGTAGAGACATTCGAGTAGCTGTTCTTTGCTGACGACGCGCCCTGTACGCATCATCAATGCCTCCAACACACTGATTTCGCGTGCGGTCAGCTCTACAGGTATGTCCGCAATATGAGCGCGTCGTCCCACACTGTCATAACTGAGACTGCCACAAGTGAGTAGTGGGTTCGTACCGCATTGACCGCGTCGAATCAAGGCGCGCACACGTGCTTCGAGTTCTTGTAAGTTGAAGGGTTTAGAAAGGTAATCATCCGCACCCAAATCCAAGCCTTTGACGCGATCTTCCACACTGTCGCGCGCGGTGAGGATGATGACGGGCACATGGCGATTGCGTTCACGCAGATTGCGTAATACCGTGAAGCCGTCCAGTTTGGGAAGCTGAATGTCGAGCACAATCAAATTGAAGGCATGTCCCAACTTTAGCATCGCGTCGGCATCCGCCCCGTTATTGACGCAATCCACCGCATAGCCACTATGGTGCATGGCGCG
>JAVHPV010000294.1:0-1598 GCA_036170775.1 Gallionella sp.
CTGAAAGCCAGTTTATCTTGAGCCTGTCGAAAGACGGAGATGACGAATAAATCAGTGTCTCCTTAGCTGTTTTACCGCGTAACCCGACAAGTCGGGCTTGGCGTTTCACCCAGCCACTTGCACCTCTCTGTCAGGAAGGTGCACAACCTGTAGGAGTTCGATTCATCGAGCGATGAATGCCGCAATCGCTCGACACACAATGCAAGAACATAACAAAATCTCAAGGAGATAATATGCAAATAACTCAAACTAATCGCAGCATCGAGCCACAAGAGTATCCCGTGTTGATTTTGGGCGGGGGACGCGGTGGCAGTGCTATTTTGGAAATGTTTATTGAAGATCGCATTGTGCGTATCGTCGGCGTGGTGGATGCCAATCCGCTTGCGCCCGCGCTCACCATTGCCCATGCGGTGGGCATTCCCACCTTTACCGACAACCTCGCCGCGCTCAACGCGTGTCGCGCTTACCCGAATTGCATTATTTATAACTTGACCAACGATGACAGCGTGGCGCAGCAGGTGGCGCAGGTGTTGGGCGAGCAGCATCGCGTGGCAACCGGGCTAGAGGCGCGCTTGTTTTGGCATTTGGTGACCAATATCAAGCAGCTTAAAAAAGAGTTGGAACGTAGCCAGAATCATCTGCAAGCTATTATTCGTAACGTGTTGGATGGCATTATTACGGTGAATGCGGCGGGCGAGATTTGCGGCTTTAATCCTGCCGCCGAAAAATTGTTCGGCTGTGCGGCAGACAGCGTGATGGGGCAGCCTGTGATGCGGTTGCTGGCGGAGGAGGCGGATAATTTTGATCGTAATTTGTTCGTGCAGTGTTTAACTGATAGCACACAGTTGGTGCAACGCACCTTGGAATTGCGCGGGTTGCGTGCCGATGCTGCGGAGTTGCCGTTAGAAATTTCCTTGTCTGATATGGATATTAACGGGCAGCGTTTTGTGACTTTGATTGCGCGCGACATCAGCCAGCGTAAACAGGCCGAGCAACGTCTTACCTATTTAGCGCATCACGACTTTCTCACCAATTTACCCAACCGCGCGTTGTTTTTGGATCGCCTCAAATACTCGTTGTTACTAGCGCAACGCAGTGGCACACGCCTCGCCGTGATTTTCCTCGATTTGGATGGATTCAAAGCGGTCAACGATACGCAAGGTCATCAGGTGGGGGATTATTTATTGCAGGGGGTGGCGCAACGTTTGCAGGCGGTGGTGCGCACCTCAGACACGGTGGCGCGCTTGGGCGGCGATGAGTTCACGATGGTGTTGAACAATATCGGTGAGAACAAAAATGCCGAAGCGGTTGCGCTGAAAATTATCGAAACTTTGTCGCAACCCTTTGAGTTTGAGGATGTGGTATGCCGTATCGGTGCAAGTATTGGTATTAGCTTTTTCGAGGCGGGCGAGATGGATGCTGAAAGCCTGCTCGAACAGGCCGATGCGGCGATGTACCGCGCTAAAGAGGCGGGCAAAAATACTTGGCGTATCGCGGCTTAACAAATAAATCCGAATGATTCATTGAGCGATGGATGCCGCAATCGCTCGATGAATCGAGCTCCTACAAACCCAATGTTGTGCGGTTAGCCGTGTGTG
>JAVHPV010000295.1:0-1597 GCA_036170775.1 Gallionella sp.
TTACTGAACGATCGGTTTAACGTTGTCTTGCGTGACTCGCTTGATTCGGGTGGTCAATTCGCGCCACGACACGGATTGATTGTAGCCCATCACGCTGATGGCGGGGATGCCACCTCCTTTGACAATGGCATAGGTCATGCCTTTACCACCATCCACACCGCCCATCGCACACACGCCATTCCGTAACGTGCAACTCCAGCCGATGCGGTCGTAGCCAAAATCCTCAAAAAAGCGCAGGTAACTGCGTTGTATCGCTGCCGCCGCCCCTGCACCCCCCAAGGCCGAAATGTTTTGCACCGCCTTCTGACTAATTTTTTTCGGGTAGTTCCCCTCGCTACTTGCCACGCGCGCATCAAAGCGCACAGGTTGCCAGTCTTGCAATTGCAGGTCGTTGACATCCACGTCGATGCGGCCTTGCATGTTGCCGAAGGAGAAAGTGCGGGTGAGCAAATCGAGATCCAGCGCACGCATGTTGAGGTTGCCCGATAAGCGCGGTGCGCGACCAAACGCATCCGCGAGTTTTAACTTGCTGGCGACCACCGTACCATCGAACACGTTAAACAATAGCGCGCCATCCACCACAATCTGCTCACCGTCTGACGAGACCTTGGGAATACGTCCCGCCAAGGTGCCGAGCATTTTCGGCCAACCTGCCGCCACGCTGAACTGTTCCATCGAAATCGGCGAGAGCGAGGCGGCAAATTGCCAATGCCATTTATCCGCCTCGTGGTGCAGATGAAAATCGCGCACGTTGAGCTTGCCATCCAGTATCGGCAAATCGGCCTGTGCCATATCGAATTGCAGCCCTTGCATCTGCACCGCCCATTGCCCCGCCCCCAGCGGCGCACCCAACAATGTCCCGCCTGCGAAAGTGATGGTGGCCGTACGCGGCGCATCAATCTGCCAATCCAGCGCAGTATTCGCCCCACGCAGGGCAAAACGCTTCCCCGCATCGGCGATACCCGCCTGGTACAAGTTCAAGCGTAACGCACGCGTTGCGCCATCACGATATTGCCAATCGACATCGGCGTGACCAGACAAGCTCGCTTCCGCCAACGCGCCCTTGTCCAAAAACGGTTTGGCGTAATCGGCAAACAACTTGTCCAAAGCGAGTGATTTCCCTTGCAGCGAGGCGGCTAGCAATTGGTGGTTTGCGCTATTCCACGCCCCACTGAATTGCACTGTGCCGACTTCAGGTAACCCCGCGCTGGCACGTGACACGTTAATCACTGTGCCATCAAAACTCCCCGCCGCTTGCAAGGTTTGCCCACCCTTGAGATAAAGCGGTTGCCAAAACATTTCACCCGATTGCCAAGCCAGATTGCTTTGCCACTGCCATAGGGAAGCTTGGCGCGTAGCCGCTAGCTGAATTGTGCCGCGCAATTTTTCTGCGGCATGTAAGCCACTCGCATCACTGAAACTCAGCTCATTCAAACGCAGGTCGATATGCACCCCCGCTAAACCCGCCGCCGCGCCACTCACGGTGAGCGAGCCATCCAACGTCCCTTGATTCGGCACGGGCATCTCCGCTGGCAGCCATGCCGCCAGCCGCGTGCTTTGTGCATGTTGCAATTGCGCTGTCACCTGCCACGCGGCA
>JAVHPV010000296.1:0-1584 GCA_036170775.1 Gallionella sp.
CGGTTATCTACCGTAGTTGTCTTCATAGCGCTGAATATCGTCTTCGCCAAGATAATCACCCACTTGGATTTCGACGATGTGCAACGGTTGGTCAGTGCGATTTTCTAATCTATGTTTCGTACCCATTGGAATGTAGGTACTTTGATTTTTCTGCACAGTCACCACTTCCTCGCCACACGTGACCGTTGCCGTGCCAGATACCACCACCCAATGTTCTGAACGTTGCGTGTGGCTTTGTAAACTGAGCCTGGCTCCTGGCGCAACTTCAATGCGTTTTAGTTTGAACCCTTGCGCATCTTCTTCCAGCACGGTGTAGCTGCCCCACGGGCGATTGACTTTGGTGTGATAAAGATGCTCTGTTGCGCCTTTTTGTTGTAACACTTCGACCACCTCACGCACGCGTTGCGTTTGGTCACTTTTGGTCACCAGTACTGCGTCTGCCGTTTCAACAATACACACATCTTCAACGCCAATCGCCGCCACCAAACGCTTTTCAGCGCGGATTAAACTATTCTTGCAACTGAGCGCAATCACGTTGCCCTGCAACACATTGCCATGCGCATCTTGCGGGGAAATTTCATGCACGGCTTGCCAGCTGCCTACGTCATTCCAGCCTATATCAGAGGGAATGAGCGAAACGTGTGCAGATTTTTCCAGCACCCCGTAATCAATCGAGATTGAGGGCATCTCGGCAAAGTGTTGCGCAATTGCGGCTTGATAGTCGCCACTCTGCTGGAAGGTCTGTTGGATGGACGCAATCACTCGATACACGTCAGGCAGGAAGCGTTGTATTTCCGCCAAGATGACCGAAGCGCGCCATACAAACATGCCAGAGTTCCAATAGTAGCCACCCTCTGCAATAAATTTTTCAGCTGTGGCTAAGTCGGGTTTTTCGGTAAAGCATGCAACGTCACGCATCACCGTGCTATTCACGTGCGGGGCTTTAATGTAACCAAAACCTGTGTCTGGTCGGGTGGGTTGAATGCCAAAGGTAACTAAGCGACTTTGCTCGGCCGCTGCAATCGCTTCCCCAAGTTGCTGCTGAAACGCGACCTCGTTCTTAATAATGTGGTCGGCAGGAAGCACCACCATGACGGGATCATCGCCGTTGCGCATCAACCAAGCTGCGGCGACGGCAATCGCTGGTGCAGTGTTGCGCCCCACTGGCTCATGCAAGGTTTGATAAGGCTGCAACGCATCATAGGCTTCGCCTTGCGCCAAGGCTCGTTGCGTCACAATGAGCACGTTGTCAGCGGTAATCATCGGAGACAAGCGATTGATGGTGGTTTGCAACAAGGAATACTTGCCATCAAGCGTCAAAAACTGCTTAGGTAAATGCTGGCGTGAAAGTGGCCATAAGCGACTGCCACTCCCTCCAGCAAGAATGACGGCATGGGCTTTATTCATGGGTCACCTGTAGTAATCCGTGTTGTTCGGCCTCCTGCCTTAACGCTTCAATTTCTCCTCGCAAGCGTTCGTATTCCTGAGTTTTATATTTCAAAAAAGTCACCGTCATTTTCGCGCGTGACTCAATCCCTTGCGGGGTGAGCAGGTAAGCGTAGGCCAATTTATTGTCGCTATTGC
>JAVHPV010000297.1:0-4580 GCA_036170775.1 Gallionella sp.
AGCAGGCAATCTGCGCAGCAGATGCTCGCAAAGCGGAGATGACGAATAAATCAGCGTCTACTTAGAAATTGTTCGTAACCGATCAGCGCAAGCGCACAGTGTTGGTGTTGTCATAAGGTAAAAAAATCATGGGTATTTCAGGACGTATCGCCAAGCATTTCTTGCACTCACAAATGACCCCGCTACTCGCGTTGGTCGCTGTGTTGTTGGGGCTGTTTGCTATCGCGGTGACCCCGCGTGAAGAAGAGCCACAGATCAACGTGACCATGGCGAATGTGTTGATCGCCTATCCCGGTGCTTCCGCACAGGATGTGGCACAAACTGTGGCAACCCCTGCCGAACAAGTGTTGTCGCAAATTGCGGGGGTGGATCATGTCTATTCGGTCGCCCAGCCAGGCATGGCCATTATTACGGTGCAATTCAAGGTGGGTGAGCAGCATGTGCCGTCGCTAGTGAAGTTGTACGACGTAGTCTTGTCACATACCGATTGGCTGCCTGCCAACTTGGGGGTGATGACTCCCATTATCAAAGCCAAAGGCGTAGACGATGTGCCTATTGTGGCTCTGACTTTGTGGCGTGAGCAAAGCTTGGGCGGGAGTGTTGAATTAACTCAGGTGGCGCATTCTATTGAGGCCGAACTCAAGCATATCGCGGGCACACGCGAAGTCAGCACGCTGGGCGGTACGCAACGCATGGTGAAAGTCGAGCTGAATCCAGAGAGCCTCAACGCCTACCACTTATCAATGCAAGATGTGCGCATGGCGTTGCAGTCAGCCAATGTGTCGCAAGATGCGGGCAGTTTGGTGCAAGGTAATCGTGAAGTGCTGGTGCAGACGGGTAATTTCCTGAGTGATGCAAGCGAGGTCAAACAATTAGTGGTTGGGGTGAGCGATGGCAAGCCGGTGTTTTTACGCGATATTGCCGAGGTGCAAGATGGGGCAGATCAACCCAATAGTTATGTGTGGTTGGGTACAGGGCCTGCGGCGCAAGATAAGCAGATTGCCGCAAAAGGTGAATTTACTGCGGTAACGGTGGCGGTGAGTAAAAAACCTGGGGCAAATGCGGTTGAAGTGGCCGATCATTTGTTAGCGCGTATCAATCAACTCAAGGGCGCGGTGATTCCCGACGATGTGCATGTGAGTGTCACACGTAACTATGGTGAGACGGCCAATGATAAGGCTATGAAACTCATTAAAAAGTTGCTCTTCGCTACGGCTGCTGTGGTGTTGCTGGTGTGGTTGACCATGGGACGGCGTGAGGCTGTCGTGGTGGGCGGGGCGGTGTTACTAACTTTGTCCGCCACGTTGTTTGCTTCTTGGGCATGGGGCTTTACGCTCAATCGGGTGTCCTTGTTCGCACTGATTTTTTCCATTGGTATTTTGGTGGATGATGCGATTGTGGTGGTCGAGAACATTCACCGTCGCCGCGCTTTGGCGGCTGGGCAATCGCTCTCTGAAATTATTCCTGAAGCGGTGGATGAGGTGGGTAGCCCCACCATTTTGGCCACCTTTACCGTGATTGCCGCCTTGCTGCCGATGGCCTTTGTGAGTGGCTTGATGGGGCCTTATATGAGTCCTATCCCAATCAATGCCAGCATGGGCATGTTGATTTCCTTGGCGGTGGCCTTCGTGATTACGCCGTGGTTGGTGTTGCATTTTGCCAGCGCGCATCACGAGGCGATCAAAGATGAGCGCGATACGCCGCTCAGTCGTTTTTTTCGCAATCGCCTCACGCCCTTTTTGAACGGTGTGCATGGCAAGTCCGCACGACGCAAATTGTGGTTGGTGATTCTGCTGGGGCTGGTGTTGGCAGTGGCCTTGGGCGTATTCAAATTAGTGATCTTGAAGATGCTGCCGTTTGACAACAAATCGGAGTTTCAAGTGGTGGTGGATATGCCAACAGGCACGCCGCTGGAGCAAACCAATGCGGTGTTGCACGACATAGGCGCGTACTTGGCGACCGTTCCCGAAGTGACGGATTTTCAAGCCTATGCGGGCACGGCTGCACCGATCAACTTTAATGGCTTGGTGCGTCAGTATTATTTGCGCAGTGCTTCTGAACAAGGTGATCTGCAAGTCAATTTGCGCGATAAGCATCAGCGCAGTCGCAGTAGTCACGAGATCGCCACGGCAGCATTGCCACCCATTCAGGCAATCGCTAAAACTTGGGGGGCTAAAGTCAAAATTGTGGAAGTCCCGCCGGGCCCGCCCGTGATGTCGCCCATTGTGGCGGAGGTCTATGGCCCCGATTACGCGGGGGCGCGTCAGGTTGCCAGTCAGGTGCGGGCGCAATTCGCCAAGACCGAGGATATTGTGGGGATAGATGATAGCGTGACGGAAGCCGCCCCCAAATTGCAGTTGCACGTATTGCAAAGCAAGGCGGCGTTGATGGGTGTCGCCGCGCGTGACGTGGTGGATGTCATCAGCATGGCGTTATCAGGCCAGGATGTGGCTTCACTGCATGCTCCTGATGCGAAATATCCACCGCCGTTGCGCCTCAGTTTACCCAATGAACGCCTCAGTCAAATTGATGAAGTGCTGAAACTCAAAGTGCGCGCGCGTGATGGCGTGTTAGTGCCGTTGTCAGAGGTGGTGCAAGTGCTTCCCGTGCAACGTGACTACCCGATTTATCACAAAGATTTGTTGCCCGTGGTGTATGTCTATGGCGATATGGCGGGCAAGTTGGATAGCCCGCTGTATGGCATGTTTGACATCAACGGAAAAACCAATGGCATGACATTGGCGCAAGGTGGACAGTTGACCAGCTATTTCTTCAAGCAACCGAGCGATCCTTACGCGGGCTATGCGTTGAAGTGGGATGGCGAGTGGCAAGTTACTTTTGAAACCTTCCGTGACATGGGTATTGCCTATGGTGTGGGGTTGATCTTGATTTACTTATTGGTGGTAGCGCAGTTCAAATCCTACCTGGTGCCCTTAGTCATCATGGCACCTATCCCTTTGACGTTAATTGGCGTGATGCCCGGACACGCATTATTTGGTGCGCAATTCACCGCCACCTCGATGATCGGCATGATTGCCTTGGCGGGGATTATTGTGCGCAACTCAATTTTGCTGGTGGACTTCGTCAATCTGCAATTGCGCGACGGGGCGGATTTGCAACATGCCGTGATTGCGGCGGCGGCGGCACGCGCCAAACCTATCCTGTTGACAGGTTTGGCAGCGATGCTGGGGGCATTGTTTATTTTGGATGACCCGATCTTCAATGGACTCGCCCTGTCCTTGATTTTTGGTATTTTGGTATCGACGATCCTCACGCTCATCGTCATCCCCGTGCTTTATTACGCGACTTTGTATAAAAAATTCCAGTAAAATTCGCGCCACTTTGAACTTGAGGAGTCGTTATGAACGCAGAACGTATGATACGCATCATCGCAGGGACATTTATTTTGCTCTCTCTTTCGTTGGGCGTTGAAGCTAGCCCGATTTTTGTCAGCAAATACTTTTTGCTCTTCACCGCATTTGTGGGCTTGAACCTGTTGCAAAGCGGCTTCACCACCTTCTGTCCGATGAACAACATTTTGGCTAAATTCGGAGTCAAGGGCGGCTCGTGTTAAGTTTCGCCCAGTCTGGTTTCAGATCAGAACGCAACGTATTTGCCTACATTAGCCTCGCCTTCGTTGGGCTGATGTGGGTTTTTCCTTTTCTGCACTATCGCCATCAATACCCAATTACCACGTTTGACCAAGAATGGTGGAGCGCGGTGCTGGGCTTGTGCGCTTTAACGCTGCTGTTGGCACGTGACTATTGGCAGCAGCCACAAATTCCGCGCATCGCACAATTCCCCATCGCCTTATGCGGCGTGTTGCTGGTGCAAATGTTGTTGGGCAAGGTGGCCTATTTCGATCAAGGCTTGTTGTATTGCTTGTATCTGCTATTTGCCGCGCTGTTAATGCTGTTGGGCGCGCGCCTGCGCGAGTGTTTGGGCGTGGAACGCGTAGCAACCATACTCGCGGTCTGTCTGTTGCTCGGGGCGGAGATGCAAGCGGTGATTGCAGTGCTGCAACATTATCATTGGCATAGCTGGTTGGATGCCGTGGTGGTGGGCAAAGTGTCGTCAGGCGTGTTTGGCAACATCGCGCAACCCAACCATTTTGCCAACTATGTGGCACTCGGCTTGGCTTCCTTGGGTTTGTTGTTGCAGCAACGCCAAGTGGCGGTGCTTGCCGCACTGCCGCTTGCCGCGCCGTTATTGTTTGTGATGACGTTGAGTGGCTCACGCAGTTCGTGGCTGTATTTGTTAATGATGACGCTGCTGGCCGCTTGGATGGCATACCGAGATCAGAACTTCCGTTTGTTATTGCGCTATTGCCTGGGTTTGATTGCAGGATTCGCGCTGATGCACGCCATCGTGCAACTGCCCTTTATGGCAGGCGCGGATAGCGTGAATACCCTACAGCGTGTCTTTGGTGAATCCGCCGACGGCAGTATTCGCGGCTACCTGTGGCATGAGTCGTGGTTAATTTTCCTACAGTCGCCGTGGCTAGGTTCTGGCTTCGGGCAGTTTGCTTGGCAACACTTCCAGATGCAGCCCATGTTGCGCCCAGAAAATGTGCAGGGCTT
>JAVHPV010000297.1:4680-7336 GCA_036170775.1 Gallionella sp.
TGTTGGGCATGTTTGATGAAACACGCTATCGCTTGGAGTTGCGTGCCACAGGTCGCTTATCGGTGCTGGCTATTTTGACCTTGGGCATACTCATCATGTGGCAGCTCCAAGGCGGCTATCGGCTATTGGAAAGCACCTTGGCGATTCGCCCTGCTTCGGATAGCGATCAAGAGGCGATGAAGCGCATCAATGTTGGCTTGACGGCGGTACATAAAGGCTCATTGTTAGCCCCGTATGCCGAGTTGTTCATTAGTTCGCTGATGGATATTAACAACGATCATTTGGCGCAAAAATTAGCCTTGAATACCAAAGCCATGCACTTTATTCCCACCTCCCAATTGGGTTATCGCCAAGCCTTTTTGCTGGCACAAAACGGCCAATTGGATGAAGCGAAAAAGCAACTGGAGATGGCGATTTGGTCATACCCAGGCAATGCTGATGCGCAGCAACAACTGCTCCGCTTGGTGGCGATTGACCCCGTGCATTTTGCTGCTCTGCTAGAATTCGCCTCCCAAAAAGAACAGGAGCATGCTCGTGCAGTTCATCACTGAAAATATTTTCCCGATTTCCATGGCTTTTTTTAGCGGCGCAATGCTGCTCTGGACGACCTTTGGCAATCGCATACGCGGCATACAGGAAGTCGATAGCACCGCAGCGTTGCAACTCATCAATCACAAGCAAGCCTTGGTGTTGGATGTGCGCGAAGAATCTGAATATAAAGCGGGGCATATCATCAAGTCCAAGCTCATCCCGCTGGGTAAATTAAGTGCACGTATAGGCGAGTTAGAAAAGCATAAAGACCAGCCCATCGTGGTAATTTGTCGGAGTGGCAATCGCTCCGCAGCGGCTTGCGCGTTGTTAAGCAAACAAGGATTTAGCCAGGTGTTCAACTTGTCAGGCGGGGTGATGGCTTGGCAAAAAGGCAACCTACCCTTGGAGAAATGATATGGCTAAAGTATTGATGTACAGCACTGCGGTATGTCCTTATTGCATCCGCGCGGAGCAGTTGTTGCGCAACAGAGGGGTGAACGAGATAGAAAAAGTGCGCATAGACTTACACCCTGAGCGGCGCGACGAAATGACCCAAAAAACAGGTCGGCGCACCGTGCCGCAGATATATATCGGCGACTTTCACGTCGGCGGGTGCGATGATCTGATCGCATTGGATCAAGCGGGTAAATTGCTGCCATTGCTTGCCGAATAAACCCAGAGGTTTCATTAGGCTGTAGGAGCTCGATTCATCGAGCGATTTTTGACAGGCTTCGCTCGACAGGCAAAGGGTGCAAGAACCTCTTCGAGGTAAATCGAGCCCCTACAAGAGGCAGGCCACTAACAGATTACTGGAATAAACTTAAATTTAACTAACAAGGAAAAATCATGACGGATGCCGCAGCAGAAAACAGCCAAACCAATACCCAGCCTATTTTCAACATGGAAAAAATCTATGTGAAAGACATTTCGTTGGAAATCCCCAATGCACCCCAGATTTTTCTGGAACAGAGCAACCCACAAATGGAGGTGCAGCTACAAACGCAAGCTGGCGCGTTGGAAGAAGGCCTTTTTGAAGTGACCGTGACCGCTACCGTAACCGCAAAAGCAGGTGACAAGGTGATGTTCTTGATCGAAGCGAAACAAGCTGGCATCTTCCAAGTGCGCAACATTCCTGCCCCAGAAATGGAACCCGTATTGGCGGTGATGTGCCCGAACTTGCTGTTCCCCTATTTGCGTGAAGTGGTCTCTGACATCTCGGTGCGTGGCGGTTTCTCCCCCGTGTTGCTTAACCCGATCAACTTTGACGGGCTGTATCAGCAACAAAAACAACAACAGGCAGAAGCCGCGCAAGCGACCACTCACTAATGATTGCATCCACGCAAAAACTGCTGTTGGCATTGCTGCTGCTGTTGGGCAGCGTGAGCAGTGGTGCAGTAGATTTTGTTTCCGTGGCCGCGCGCAGTGCGATTCTCTACGATGCCCCTTCACTGCAAGCCAAGAAAGTATTTGTGGTAAATCGCTATATGCCCTTTGAGCAGGTGGTCACCTTGGCGGGCTGGGTCAAAGTGCGTGATCGTTCAGGGGGCTTGTACTGGATTGAGCAGCGCGCTTTAAGCAACAAACGTTTTGTGTTTGCCGTGTCGCCATTGGCAGACGTGCGCGAGCAGCCTGAGTTGAATGCCGCCGTGCGTTACCAAGTGCGCCAACAAGTCGCGCTGGAACGGTTAGAAGCTACGGGTACAGGTTGGCTCAAAGTGCGCCATCCAGACGGTGACACAGGCTATATACGCAGTATTGATGTGTGGGGGAATTAAACCATGAACATCACCGTACTCGGTGCTGGGGCATGGGGTACCGCCTTGGCGGTCAGCCTGGCGCAGCAACATACTGTAACCTTGTGGGCACGCGATGCGCAGCAAATCAACCTGCTGCAAACCACCCGCTGTAATCAACGTTATCTTCCCGACATTCCCCTGCCCAGCCAGCTGCAACTGAGTGCCGACTTTGCTACGGCGACGCATTCAGCGGACTTGGTCATTATCGCCACGCCGACGGCAGGTTTGCGTGCCGTGGCGCGACAGCTTGCCCAGCACCTAGGAAATTTTGGTGTGGTGTGGCTGTGCAAAGGCTTCGAGGCGGAAACCGCGCTGTTACCGCATCAGGT
>JAVHPV010000298.1:0-1582 GCA_036170775.1 Gallionella sp.
TCAAGGATGACATCAAGAGTCGCTTTGCCACCAACGTGGTGCAGGGGCAGAAATTTTCCGAGCTGCTGCAAGCCTCGCTGACCCGCTACCGCAACCGCTCCATCGAAACGGCCCAGGTCATCGAGGAACTTATCGCAATGGCGAAGTTGTTCAACGAGGCCGCACAACGGGGTGAACAGCTGGGACTTTCTGCTGATGAGTTGTCTTTTTACGATGCGCTGGAAACCAACGAATCATCAGTGCGCGAGTTGGGCGATTCTGTCCTGAAGGAAATCGCCCGGCAGCTCACCAACTTCTTGCGAAACAATTTGTCGGTGGACTGGTCAGTGCGTGAGACGGTGCGCGCCAAAATGCGCGCGCAAATCAAACTGATTTTGAAGCGACATAAATACCCGCCCGATTTGGAAGCGAAAGCTGTTGAGTTGGTGTTGAAACAGGCTGAGGCATTAAGTGAGACTTATGTATGAAAACGGATAGCTTTCTGGCATACCAAATTTTTGAGCAAGCGGGTAAATCGACGGGAAGGTTCGTTGAACTCGGCTTGGACAATCTTGATGCGGGCGAGGTGGTGATTGAAGCGCATTATTCCAGCGTCAATTACAAAGATGCCTTGGCAGCGACAGGGGCTGGCAAGGTGATACGACGTTTCCCGTGTGTCGGTGGGATTGATGTGTCAGGCGTGGTGTTCAGCTCTAGCGATGCGCGCTTCAAGGCGGGCGATGCGGTGCTGGTGACGGGGTATGACATGGGGGTGGCGCATGATGGGGGCTATGCCGAATATGTGCGGGTGCCTGCCGCTTGGGTTGTGCCTTTGCCACAGGGCTTGTCTTTGTTTGATGCGATGGCGTTGGGGACGGCGGGTTTTACCGCAGGATTGTCGATTCAACGCTTACAGCAAAATGATTTGCAGCCCAGTAATGGCAAAGTCATCGTGACGGGTGCAACGGGCGGGGTGAGCAGTTTGGCGATCCCGATGCTGGCGCAATTGGGTTATGAAGTGGTTGCGTTGACAGGGAAGGGCAACGAACACGCGCACTTAAAATCATTGGGGGCGCACGAGGTATTCGATAGAAATGCTTTGGTGATGGGGACTCGCCCTTTAGAAAAATCCCTATGGGCGGGCGCGTTGGATTCGGTGGGCGGGGAAACCTTGGCGTGGTTGACACGTACTATGCAACAGAATGGCGTGATTGCTAGTTTTGGTAACGCGGGCGGGGTGGAGCTGCATACCACGGTGTTGCCCTTTATTTTGCGGGGAGTGCGTTTGTTGGGGATAGATTCGGCAGCCACAGCGATGCCATTACGTCAGTTAATCTGGCAACGTTTGGCAACGGATTTACGCCCTGGCCGATTGACTGAGATTGCACAAACCGTTGCTTTTGCGGATTTAGCGAGCGTTTTTCCGCGTTTGTTACAAGGTGTGCAATCTGGACGCACAGTCATCAAGATAAAAGCCTAAGTGGTGCTATAATTCGCCGCCTTAGCTGGAGGCATCAAGCGCGGAAGTGGCGGAATTGGTAGACGCACTGGATTTAGGTTCCAGCGCCGCAAGGTGTGCAGGTTCGATTCCTGTCTTCCGCAC
>JAVHPV010000299.1:0-1575 GCA_036170775.1 Gallionella sp.
TTAGATACGTTTCATCAAAGGTAAGGCGGCAGATAGATTGGCAATCACTGCATCCAAGTCGAGTGTCTCCACAGGTTCGCCGTGGTTGTAACCGTAAGGCACACAGAATACGGGGCAACCTGCGGCACGCGCCGCGAGGGTGTCATTGAGCGAATCCCCAATCAGCAAAACGCGGTCAATGGGTACATCGAAAAATTTAGCCGCATGCAGTAATGGCATGGGATGTGGCTTTTTCTCGGGCAAAGTGTCACCTGCTAACACGATGTCGAAGTATTTCGCCAGACCCAAACCTTGTAGCAACGGGGTGGTATAACGCTCCACTTTGTTGGTGATGCAGCCGAGTGGATAGCCTGCAATTTTCATTGCATCTAACCCCTCAATTACACCATCGAAGGTTTTGCTTTGTAGCAAAAGTTCGCTGTAGTGCTTTTCAAAAATGGGTAAAGCGTGGTCATACAAGGCCGCATCGGGGGTGGCGTGCATATCCCCTGTCAGGGCACGTTTCACCAGCCAGCTAATGCCATTGCCGATATAGCTAGCGAGGAGTTCTTGCGAGACAGGTGCGTAATTCATGTCACGCAACATGCGATTCGCCGCTTCCGCTAATTCAGGCGCGGTGTGCAGCATTGTTCCGTCAAGGTCAATCACAATTGCACTGACATTGACGGGCGTAGAGAAACCTTGGGATTGTGTATGAGTGGTCATGGGCTGGTTAATGTGATGCAGGTTTATGCGCGTCAGTCCCCACCGATTTTTTCGGCTCTTCAGCAGGGATGCTGCCGATTTTTCCAGCGGTTTTATCACCTGATGCGGTGGCTTCGGTTTCAGCTGCGCTAGGAGCACTGCTGGCGACGACTTCAGAGGCCGCCGAGCTGTTACTCATATCCGCATTGATCTTTTTATCTTTGATGTCCTTGTCTGCGGACTTCCAACCATCTAATACCGAGGACGGACTTTGCGTCTCGTTCTCTTTCATGCAGTCTTCAGGTTTTTTTAGCGACACGCGACACGCATAGCCGATGGCTTCTGCGTCGGCGATTTTTTGATCCGCCACTCCAGAAATGCGGTCGCAAGCCGCCAAGCTGAAGGCGGTCAACAACAGTATCGAGGAGCGGGCGAACATGGGACTTAAACCTTCGCTAATTCGGCACGTAGCTCGCCGATGATGGTGTCGTAACGATTTTTGTCGTTTTCATTGCGTTTGCTGAATACTGCAGAGCCTGCCACGAAGGTATCTACGCCCGCCGCCGCAACTTCACGAATGTTGCCAGGACCTACGCCGCCATCAATTTCTAAACGGCAATTGTAGCCACCTGCATCAATCATCTTGCGCACCACGCGCGCTTTGTCTAACACGTATTGGATGAATTTTTGGCCGCCAAAGCCAGGGTTGACCGACATCAATAACACCATGTCCAGTTTAGGCAGCGTGTATTCAAGAATGTCCAACGGCGTAGCAGGATTGAGTACCAAGCCCGCTTTGCAACCACTTTCCTTAATCAAGCCGATGGTACGGTCAATGTGCTCAGATGCCTCTGGGTGAAAAGTGATGTAGGTCGCGCCTGCTTTGGCAAA
>JAVHPV010000300.1:0-1574 GCA_036170775.1 Gallionella sp.
CCTTCAGGCACATTTTTTTTGGTATCGCCTTCGCGGCGTTTAATTTTGGGTGGTAGTAATTTTTGAAACCAACTCATGGTATTCCCCCTATGGATTCGATTAGGCCTGGTCAACAGCCTGTCTGAGTTCACGTACGAGTGCGGCTACATTGGCACACACATTGTGTTCTGTTGAATTTTCGATTTCTTGCACGATACGACTCCCCACCACCACGCCATCGCATAGTTTCGCCACAGCGGTGGCCGTGGCGGCATCACGGATGCCAAAACCGACCCCAATCGGGAGCTGGATATGCTTGCGTAGCTGTGGCATTTTTTCTTCAATGGCAGACAGGTCGATGCTGCCCGAACCGGTCACGCCTTTAAGCGAAACGTAATACACGTAGCCGCGAGCTAATTTGGCTACTTGCTGGATACGGGCTTCTTTGGTGGTAGGCGCAAGCAAAAATATCGGTGCGATGTTATGGCGTTGCAGATGCTCAAACGCGTCGTGACTTTCTTCGGGCGGGAAGTCCACCGTCAACACACCGTCCACACCCACTTCGGCACAGCGTTGTGCAAACACTTCCCAACCCATCGCTTCAATGGGATTGCCATACCCCATCAGCACCACGGGCGTAGTGGTATTTTGTTGGCGAAATTGCGCCACCATCGCCAACACTGAACGCAGCGATACGCCCAGCTTAAGTGCACGTTCCGAAGCGCGCTGAATGGTCGGCCCATCCGCCATCGGATCGGAAAAAGGCACGCCCAGTTCCAGTACATCCGCACCCGCCGCGACCAGCGCGTGTAACAACGGCACGGTTAATTCTGGCGAAGGATCACCTGCGGTGATAAAGGGAATGAGGGCTTTGCGATTGTGTTGTTTGAGCTGGGTAAAGGTGGTATCGATGCGGTTCATAGTGTGATTCCTTTGACGCGCGCCACGGTCTGCATGTCTTTATCGCCACGCCCCGACAGGTTGACCAGTAACACTTTTTCGGCACTCAGGGTTGGCGCAATTTTGATGGCATGTGCCAGCGCATGACTCGATTCCAACGCAGGAATGATGCCCTCAAAACGGCACAGCGCATCGAACGCCGCAATCGCTTCATCGTCATTGATAGCCACGTATTCGGCGCGCCCGATTTCTTTCAGCAAGCAATGTTCAGGGCCAACGCCGGGGTAATCCAAGCCCGCCGAAATCGAATGTGTTTCAATGATTTGGCCATTCTCATCCTGCATCAAATTCACTTTGTTGCCGTGCAACACGCCGACTTTGGCATTCGCTGTGAGCGGTGCGGCATGTTTGCCACTCTTGATGCCGTAACCGCCCGCTTCCACACCGATGATTTGCACATTGGGCACGTCGATATAGGGATAAAACAGTCCGATCGCATTCGAGCCACCGCCCACACACGCCAGCAACACATCGGGCTGACGACCAATCATTTCAGGCATTTGCACTTTAGCTTCCGTGCCGACGATGCTTTGAAAATCGCGCACCATCATCGGGTAAGGATGCGGGCCTGCGGCTGTGCCAAAAATATAAAAAGTCGATTCAACATTGGTCACCCAATCACGTATCGCCTCGTT
>JAVHPV010000301.1:0-1573 GCA_036170775.1 Gallionella sp.
CACCGCCAATAGCGGCGATGCTGGATTCGGTGTCCAGCCTGGATATGCGCCCCCTGAACTTGCCTGCAGCTCATAACCGTTGGCAAACACCACGAGCTTATCGGCTAACGCGGTGGCACGCGCATCGTGCAAAGAGCGCACCTTGATGATCGCCTCGAATGTCCCTTGTGTCAGACTCACCACCCCCAAATTACTGGACGTATCGGTTACACCCGCAAAGTCATCACTGACCTGGGTTACGCCATTGCTCACCGTGTCGAGCCACCCCAGCAATCGCTGTTGCTTAGCAGGTGCAATCGCCCGCGTAGGTAGCGCATCCTCATGCTCACACGCAAACATCACCTGCGCATCCACTTCAGAAAAACGTTGCTGCCATGCCGCGTGTCGATGACGCACCCAAGCATCAATGCTCGCCGCCACCGTTACGGGCAAAGCGCACAGCGCGTAAGCCTCACGCGGGATGGCGTTACGCGCCGAACCACCGTGCATTTCAATCAACCGTAAATCGCTATGCGCAGCCAAATCACGCAACGCCTCCGCCAACAGTTTGATGGCATTACCGCGCCCCAGATGAATGTCGATACCCGAATGCCCACCACGTAAGCCCGTCACGGAAAAACGTACTAACGCGTAATCAGGCGGCAGATCCGTCCACAGACAATCGTCCTGCACCGCCACATCCACACCGCCCGCGCAGCCCAGATAAAAATGCCCCCATTCTTCAGTATCCAGATTCAGCAGCAGCTTGCCTTGTAACGTCCCCTCCGCCAAGCCACGTGCGCCGTCCATGCCCGACTCTTCATTGATGGTCAGCAACACCTCAAGTGCGGGATGCTGCAAGTTAATATCTTCCAGCGCAGCCAAGGCCAAAGCCACACCGATGCCGTTGTCCGCCCCCAGCGTCGTGCCTTCTGCGATCAACCAACCGTCACGTATCACCGTCTTGATCGCATCGCGCTCAAAATCATGCTGCGTCCCCGCATTGGCTTGACACACCATATCGAGATGCCCTTGCAGGATCACCCCAGGCTGCTTATCGCAGCCTGGGGTGGCTGGCTTGCGCAAAATCAAATTGCCAACACTATCTACCACTGTCTCTATGCCGCGCGCTTGCGCCCACCGCACCAAATGTTCGCGCAAAGCCGCCTCACGATAAGACGGGCGCGGTATCGTACACAAGGTAGCGAAATGCGCCCAGACGGAATGCGGCTGCAAGTCAGGAAAAGAAGTCGGCGTGATAGTCATAGCTAGAACAGGGATAGGAATGAGGGCAAGAATTGTAACCGTAGCACAGCCATCAGTTCATGCTTGCAGGCATTTTCATTGGGTGCACATCAGCACACAGCGTCTCTCTACTATCATCGCGCCCATGCTCAATATCCAAATCTTACCTGCCTGCAAGGCAGGCACGCCGCCACTCCAAACGTAAGTCGGCAAGCAGGCAAGACCATTACCTTCGTCGAGCATTATTCAGGGTGACGCTTGCCGTGAAAAAAGATGAAACGCTTAATCCACTGCACATATTGCGTTTCGGTGCGAATGCTGCAATGCTTCACTCTGATCTTGTCGCGGA
>JAVHPV010000302.1:0-7290 GCA_036170775.1 Gallionella sp.
CCGTCAGTCTCGAAGAAGAAATGCGCAAGTCCTATTTGGACTATGCCATGAGCGTTATTGTGGGGCGTGCTCTGCCTGATGTCCGTGACGGCCTGAAACCTGTGCATCGACGCGTGTTATTTGCGATGCACGAGCTGTCCAATGACTGGAATCGTGCTTACAAAAAATCGGCGCGTATCGTCGGTGATGTCATCGGTAAATATCACCCGCACGGCGATACGGCGGTGTACGACACCATCGTGCGCATGGCTCAGCCTTTTTCGCTGCGCTACACGCTGGTGGATGGTCAAGGTAACTTCGGTTCGGTGGATGGCGATAATGCGGCGGCGATGCGTTACACCGAGATCCGCATGGCGAAAATCGCCCATGAGTTGCTGGCCGATCTGGATAAAGAGACGGTGGACTTTGGTCCGAACTATGACGGTTCAGAAAACGAGCCACTGGTGTTTCCTGCGCGTTTCCCCAATCTGCTGGTGAACGGTTCGTCGGGTATCGCGGTGGGGATGGCAACCAACATTCCACCGCACAACATGACTGAGGTGGTGGATGCCTGTTTGGCGTTGTTGCATAACCCCGCTATGGATATTGAAGAGCTGATTGAGCTAGTACCTGCGCCGGACTTCCCCACTGCGGGTTTTATCTATGGTCTGTCAGGAGTCAAAGAAGGCTATCGCACGGGGCGTGGTCGTGTGGTGATGCGTGGGCGCACCCACTTTGAGGATATTGGTAAGGGCGAGCGTGAAGCGATCATTATTGATGAGCTTCCTTATCAAGTGAATAAGGCCAACCTGCTGATTAAAATTGGTGAGTTGGTGCGCGAAAAACGTCTCGAAGGTATCTCTGAAATTCGTGATGAATCCGACAAGTCGGGGATGCGTGCAGTCATTGAGCTGAAGCGCGGCGAAAACGCCGACGTGATTCTGAACAAGCTCTACAAAGAAACCCAATTACAAGATAGCTTTGGCATCAACATGGTGGCCATTGTTGATGGGCAGCCCAAGTTGCTTAACCTGAAGCAAGTCATCGATGCTTTCTTGCGTCATCGTCGCGAAGTGGTGACGCGTCGCACTATTTTTGAATTGCGCAAAGCGCGTGAGCGCGGTCATATCTTGGAGGGCTTGGCGGTAGCCTTGTCCAATGTGGATGAGATCATCGCCTTGATTAAAGCTGCCCCCACTCCCGCCGATGCCAAGCGCGAATTGATGGCGCGTGCATGGCGTTCATCGTTGGTCGAGGATATGTTAAGCCGCGTCAGCGATGCTTCGCGTCCTGATGGTTTGCTGCCACAATTTGGTTTGGTGGGGGCGGGCGATGCGCGTGGCTACTATCTGTCGGATGCGCAAACCCAAGCGATTTTGGAGTTGCGTCTGCAACGTCTGACAGGGCTAGAGCAAGACAAGATTGTCGGCGAATATCGTGAGGTGATGGATAAGATTGCTGACTTGCTCGATATTTTGGCCAAGCCAGAACGCGTGACGCAAATTATTAGCGACGAATTGGCTGCGGTGAAAGTGCAATTTGGTGATAAGCGGCGCAGTGAAATCATTACGCACACGCACGACATGAGTATGGAAGATTTGATCGCGCCAGAAGATGTGGTGGTGACCCTGTCGCACGGCGGTTACATGAAGGCGCAACCGTTGGCTGAATATCGCGCGCAAAAACGTGGTGGTCGCGGCAAGCAAGCGGCTTCGACTAAAGAAGATGATTTCGTCGATAACTTGTTCATCGCCAACACCCATAATCACATCCTGTGTTTCTCGAATATGGGGCGTGTGTATTGGTTGAAAGTCTATGAAGTGCCGCAAGGCAGTCGCACCGCGCGTGGTCGCCCGATTGTGAATTTGCTGCAATTGGAAGCAGGTGAAAAAATTAACGCGATTCTGCCTGTCGTCGAGTTTGCTGAAGATAAATTTGTGTTCTTTGCCACTTCGCAAGGAACGGTCAAGAAAACGCCATTGGTAGATTTTTCACGTCCGATGAAACGCGGCATTATTGCCATCAATTTAGATGAAGGCGATTACTTGATTGGTGTGGCACTCACTGATGGCAAGCATGATGTGATGCTGTTTTCGGATGGCGGCAAAGCGGTGCGCTTTGATGAAGAGGACGTGCGCCCCACAGGACGTGCTTCACGCGGGGTGCGCGGCATGAAGCTGGCGCAGGACAACCAAGTGATTTCTTTGTTAGTCGCGGAAGATGAGCAGCAAAGCGTGTTGACTGCTACCGAGAACGGCTTTGGCAAACGGAGTCCCATCATTGAATACACCCGTCATGGGCGTGGCACACAGGGCATGATTGCGATTCAAACTTCAGCGCGTAACGGCAAAGTGGTCGCGGCGACTTTGGTCAAACCCGAAGACGAAATCATGCTCATCGGTTCGAGCGGTGTATTGATTCGTACCCGTGTAAACGAGATTCGTGAAATGGGGCGCACTACGCAGGGCGTGACGCTGATGAACGTGGAGAAGGGCGACAAACTGGTCAGCATCAGCCGCATCGCTGATCCAGAAGAAGATTCTGAGCAGCAAGACTAAGCAGAGATAAGGCTAATAGAGGGAAGGGGTCAGTGCCTTCCTACACGTTCCTAATTTGTATTGATTAAGGCGGAAACAAAAATGACTATTTACAACTTTAGCGCAGGTCCCGCAGTATTACCCAAAGAAGTGTTGCAACAGGCGCAAGCAGAATTGCTTGATTGGCACGGTAGCGGCATGTCGGTGATGGAAATGTCACATCGCGGCAAAGAATACATGGGCATTCATGCCCAAGCCGAGGCGGATTTGCGCGAGTTAATGGCGATTCCTGCTAACTACAAGGTGCTGTTTCTGCAAGGTGGCGGGCATTTGCAGTTTTCCATGGTACCGCTGAATTTGTTGCGGGGAAAACTATCGGCAGACTATGTAAACACTGGTGAATGGTCAAAGAAGGCCATCGGCGAAGCCAAGAAATTTAGTTATGTGAACGTAGTTGCCGACAATAAAGACAAGAGCTGCACCTACGTGCCAGCCTTCGATACTTGGAAGTTGGATAAAGATGCGGCTTACGTGCATTACACGCCTAACGAGACCATTGGTGGTGTGGAGTTCAACTGGATTCCGAATACGGGTGATGTGCCGCTGGTAGCGGATATGTCCTCCAATATTTTGTCGCGTCCGATTGATGTTTGGAAATATGGCTTGATTTACGCGGGTGCACAAAAGAACATCGGTCCAGCAGGGCTGACGATCGTTATCGTGCGTGAAGATTTGGTCGGTCATGCCAACCCCGCTTTGCCGACCATGCTGGATTACAAGACACATGCGGATAATGATTCTATGTACAACACGCCCCCGACGTACGCTATTTACGTGGCGGGACTGGTGTTCCAATGGCTCAAGCGTAACGGCGGCATCGGTGCGATCGAACAACGCAATATTGCTAAAGCTAATTTGCTGTATGCGGCGATTGACAGTAGCAACGGTTTCTATCATTGCCCAGTGAATAAGGCGGATCGTTCGCGCATGAATGTGCCGTTTACCCTTAAAGATGCCAAGTTGGATGGCGAATTTCTCAAGCAAGCGGATGCCCGTGGTTTGTTGCAATTAAAGGGGCATCGTTCGGTCGGTGGAATGCGTGCCTCGCTCTACAACGCGATGCCCATTGAGGGTGTGCAGGCTTTGGTGAATTTTATGAACGAATTCGCACAACACAACGGCTGATTTTCATGACGACCGCTTATCGCATCCTCACACTGAATAAAATTTCCTCGCAAGGGTTGAAACGTTTTCCGTCTGAGCTCTATCAAGTGGGTGCAGACATCGCGTCACCTGATGCAATTCTGGTGCGTTCGCAAGGCATGCACGACATGGTGATTCCTGCCAGCGTTAAGGCAATTGCGCGCGCAGGGGCGGGGACAAACAATATCCCCGTTGCGCAAATGAGTGCGCGCGGTATTCCTGTGTTTAATGCGGCAGGCGCGAATGCCAACGCGGTGAAAGAGTTGGTGGTCGCGGCGATGTTATTGGCGGCGCGTAACCTTGTGCCTGCGGTAACGTTTGTGGCAAGCCTGCAAGGCGATGATGCCACGCAACACAAGCTGGTCGAAGAAGGTAAAAAACATTACGCGGGGATCGAATTGCGCGGGCGCACGCTAGGCGTAATTGGTCTGGGTGCGATTGGTCGTTTAGTCGCTGAAACCGCCTTGGGGTTGGGGATGCGGGTGTATGGCTTTGACCCAGAAATCACCATCGAGGCGGCGTGGAGCTTGTCTTCACAAGTGAAAAAAGCGCAGAGCGTGGAAGAGTTGCTCAAGCACAGCGATTTTGTCACCTTGCATGTGCCTTTGCTGGAGGCTACGCGCGGTATGCTGAATACTCAGCGTGTCGCGGTGATGAAATCGGGCAGTGTGCTGATGAATTTTTCCCGTGATGGCATCGTCGAAAATGATGCGGTGTTGGCGGCACTGGACAGCAAACATTTGCGTGCTTATGTGTGCGATTTCCCCGCGCAAAAATTGCAAGGCAACCCGCATGTGGTGACTTTGCCGCACTTGGGGGCATCGACCGAAGAAGCCGAAGAGAATTGCGCTGCAATGGTGGTCGATCAAGTGCGCGAGTTTTTAGAGCATGGCAATATCACCAATACCGTGAATTTCCCCACTTTGGTAATGCCGCGTGAATCTAAATTCCGTGTGGCGATTGCCAACAGCAATGTGCCAAATATGCTGGGGCAAATTTCAACCGCGTTGGCCGCAGCCAATATCAACATCAGCAACATGATGAATAAATCGCGGGGTGAAATGGCTTATACCCTAGTCGATACCGATACTGCACTGCCAGCTGAGTTGGTGGCGCAGTTGAGTGCGATTCCTGGGGTGTTGATGGTGCGCAACCTTCCTCTGTTTGAGGTCGCATGAGCGAGGCACTGAAAAAAATTCGCATTCAGATAGATGCGCTGGATGAGCAACTGCTCGCGTCACTTAATCAACGGGCGGTTTTAGCGCAGCAGATTGGTCACCTTAAAGAAGATGGCGTGGTACTGCGTCCTGAGCGTGAAGCGCAAGTGCTGCGTCGCTTGCAAGCCTTGAATCAAGGCCCATTGGATAACGCTGCGATTGCCGCTTTGTTTACCGAAATAATGTCGCAATGCCGTGCGCTGGAAGCACCGTTGAGTGTGGCTTATCTCGGGCCGCAAGGCACATTCAGCGAATTGGCAACGCTGCAACGTTTTGGCAGTGCCGTGTGTGGGCAGCCGTGCGCCACCATAGACGATGTATTCCGTGCGGTAGAAAGTGACACCGTGCGTTACGGCATGGTGCCCGTGGAAAATTCTACCGAAGGCGCGATTGGGCGCACCTTGGATTTGTTGTTGCAAAGTGGCTTGCAAGTGTGTGGCGAAGTGATGTTGCCTATCCATCAATGCCTATTGGCGCACAGTTGCGAGCTGGGTGAAATTACAACCCTCTATTCGCATCCACAATCATTAGGGCAATGCCAGGATTGGTTGAATACGCATCTACCTCACGCGGCGCGTATTCCCGCCTCCAGTAACGCTGAGGCGGCACGTTTAGCTTCTGAAAATTTGCACAGTGCTGCTATCGCAGGAAGTCAGGCGGCGGCACATTTTAACTTGACACTGTGTGTGGAAAATATCGAAGACGACGCAAAAAATACCACACGTTTTTTAGTGCTGGGTAAGCAACAAGTCGCGCCTTCGGGGAATGACAAAACTTCGTTGGTCATCTCTGCCGCAAATCGTCCAGGGGCGGTACACGATCTACTCACCCCTTTGGCAAAGCATGGTGTGAGCATGACAAAATTAGAATCGCGTCCCTCGCGTTCAAGCTTGTGGGAATATGTGTTCTACATGGACATCGAAGGTCATCAAACCGAGCAAAAAATTGCTCTGGCATTAGCTGAACTCAAGCAAGTCGCCGCTTTCGTCAAAATTTTAGGTTCATATCCGACCGCTGTTTAAGGGGTCGTTCGGGATTTTTATGGTAATCAAACAATTAACTTGGGACGTGGAGTTCCTCAAAGACAATCCTGCGCTACAGTCGGACGACTATGGCATTCCAGCCGCAGTCAAAGACATTAAGTATTCGGTGCGCTTGGTGCGCTATTGGTTCACCTATCATTTTTTGCGCGAAGAAACGCACAAGCAAGGACGCAATCTATCTATCTGTGAGATTGGCGTGGACGTGGGGCAGATGTTGGGCTTCATGCATGCTGCGGCGAGTCATGGCGCAGAAAAAGTTGAGTTTGCGACTTGGGATGCGGTGGATTGCCGTATTCGCCCTGAAATCCTAGAGCCGATTGGCTACCAAAAATTCTATGAGGTTGATCTGGAAAGTGCTGAATTCAGCTTGGCTGACAAACAGTACGACAGCATCATCTTGCAACATCTGATGGAACACTTGTTCGATCCTGAAGCCTTGATTAGCAAGCTCGTGCCGCATGTCAAACCAGGGGGCATGTTGACGGGGGGTTTCCCAGGCTTACCCAACTTCTTAGTGGCGAAGCGTGAGCAGCAAATTCGTCCCACGGCGCGTAAGTTTGGCCATGTCAGCGTATTCTCACCTGAGCGCGTACGCGCCATGGCGGCTGCCAATGGGCTGGAAGTAGAATTTTTGAGCGGTGCATTCTTGATGCGCAAAAAAGGCTTCTTCCTGGAAAACTATCGTTGGTGGTTACGCTTCAATCTGTGGTTCGGTGCGTTGTTCCCCAGTTGGCCGGGGGAGCTGTACTGGGTGTTGCGTAAGCCGAACAAATAATTTTTGGTGAATATAACGATGGATTACACACAATTAGCCCCCGCATATGTGCGCGCGATTGCGCCCTACCAACCGGGTAAGCCCATTTCGGAGTTGGAGCGTGAGCTGGGCATTACCGACATCGTGAAGCTGGCCTCGAATGAAAATCCTTTGGGGGCAAGTCCGCTGTCGATCGCGGCGGCGCGTGGGGCATTAGATGAGATTGGCTTATATCCCGATGGCAATGGTTTTGCCTTGAAGGATGCGCTGGTGCAACGCTATGGCGTGGCACTCGATCAAGTGGTTTTGGGTAATGGTTCTAACGATTTATTAGAGATGGCGGCGCACGCATTTTTGACGGTGGGCGACACTGCCGTTTATTCCGATCATGCGTTTGCTGTGTATGCCTTGGCGACCCAAGCGGTCGGGGCGACTGGGGTGAGCGTGACAGCGCAAAACTTTGGTCACGATTTGGATGCGATGCGTGCGGCGGCGGTGGCGCATCATGCCAAAATGATTTTTATCGCCAACCCCAACAATCCGACGGGGACTTTTTT
>JAVHPV010000303.1:0-1540 GCA_036170775.1 Gallionella sp.
CGGTGAGGTGTACGCCTGGGGTGTAGGACGGCAGCACCTTGCCGAATTTTGTTGAAGCGCGCCCTGCCAAAAAATCGCCGACTAATTGCCCAGGGGCTTGATAGCTTGCACCGCCCAATTCATAGGCGCGCGATTCCCAGTGGCGTTGTAATGCCATGCCAGCCAGCGGACTGTCGGGATAGTCCACTTCAGGCGTGATGCCGACCACGATGCCAGCATTTGCGTTGCGTTCGTTGCGCGAATACTGGCTCATGCCGTTGGTGACGACGCGCCCTAGCTCGGAGGTCGCCGCCACCACTGTGCCGCCAGGACACATGCAGAAGCTATACACCGAGCGACCGTTGCTGGCGTGGTACACCAGTTTGTAATCCGCCGCGCCGAGTTGCGGGTTGCCCGCGTTACTACCCAAGCGCGCACGGTCAATCACGGTCTGCGGATGCTCGATGCGAAAGCCGATGGAGAACGGTTTGGCTTCGATAAAAACGCCGCGTTGGTGCAGCATCTCGAAGGTGTCGCGGGCACTGTGTCCAATCGCTAATACGAGGTGCTGCGTGGCGATGCGTTCGCCATTCGCCAACACCACGCCATGCACTTTGCCATCCACAATTTCGATGTCATCGACGCGACTTTGAAAGCGTATCTCGCCGCCGAGTGATTGGATGGTGGCGCGCATTTTCTCCACCATGCCGACCAGTTTGAACGTGCCGATGTGCGGATGGCTCTCGTACAAAATTTCCGCAGGCGCACCCGCTTTAACGAACTCATCTAACACTTTGCGCGAGAGAAAGCGCGGGTCTTTAATCTGGCTATATAGCTTCCCATCCGAAAAAGTGCCTGCCCCGCCTTCGCCGAATTGCACATTCGATTCGGGATTTAATACGCCCTTGCGCCACAAGCCCCATGTGTCCTGAGTGCGCTCGCGTACCGCTTTGCCGCGCTCTAAAATCAGCGGGCGAAAGCCCATTTGTGCCAGCAGTAATCCCGCGAATAAACCCGCTGGCCCCATGCCGATAATGACGGGACGCGCAGCTAAATTTTGCGGCGCGTGCGTGACGAAATGATACGAAGTATCTGGCGCAATTTTGATGTGCGGATGGTTGGGGAAACGCGCCAAAATCGCCGCTTCATCGCGCACCGTTACATCTAGCGTGTAGCTGTACAAAATACAGTTCTTCTTGCGCGCATCCACGCCGCGCTTGTAGACCGTAAAGTCAAGCAAGGCTTCCGCAGCGATACCCAAGCGCGCAAGTATGGCTGCTGGCAGTTCGCTCTCGCTATGCGCGATGGGGAGTTTGATTTCGGTTAGACGCAGCATGGTTTTAGGGTGACATTGAGATTGTTGAACTTCACGCCGCGCGTCTTTCAGGTAATTTCATATCCACAACTATCTCGTTGTAAGGCGCATAAACCAAACCGTTTTCATCTCTCTCGATTGCGGTCCACTCGAGGAGTTTTTCGCAATCGCTATACACGTTTTTGTAGTCACGTTTGAGTTGACGGGCAAGCTCGGCAATAGACATTGCGCCGCCTTCACGTAACG
>JAVHPV010000304.1:0-7071 GCA_036170775.1 Gallionella sp.
ATTTGATGTAATTGTAGTGGGCGGAGGTCATGCGGGTACTGAGGCCGCATTGGCGAGCGCACGCATGGGCTGTAAAACCTTGTTGTTAAGCCACAATATCGAGACGCTCGGACAGATGTCTTGCAACCCCTCTATTGGGGGAATAGGTAAAGGTCATTTGGTCAAAGAGGTTGATGCCTTAGGTGGGGCGATGGCCGCAGCCACCGATGAAGGTGGGATACAGTTCCGCATTCTCAATTCGAGTAAAGGTCCTGCCGTTCGTGCAACCAGAGCGCAGGCCGACCGCTTGTTATACAAGCAGGCAATTCGTCATCGCCTTGAAAATCAAGATAATTTATGGTTGTTTCAACAGGCGGTAGATGATCTTATGGTTGAGCAAGATCGCGTTACTGGCGTGGTTACCCAGCTGGGTTTGCGCTTTGCCGCGAAAACAGTGGTGTTGACTACGGGTACGTTTTTATCTGGATTGATTCATGTTGGGCAAGCCAATTATCAAGCGGGTCGTGCGGGCGATCCCCCCGCTAATAGTTTGGCGCATCGCTTGCGTGAGCTAAAGTTACCTGTGGGACGACTCAAAACAGGTACACCGCCTCGCATTGATGGGCGAACTATCAATTATTCGGTATTGCAACAACAGCCAGGAGACGACCCCGTGCCGGTGTTTTCTTTTTTGGGTAATTCGGCGCAGCATCCTAGACAACTGCCGTGCTGGATTACCGAAACGAGCGAGCGAACCCATGAAATTATTCGCGGTGGATTAGATCGCTCCCCGTTATTTACGGGTGTTATTGAAGGAGTTGGCCCACGCTATTGTCCCTCCATTGAAGACAAAATAACGCGCTTCGCCGATAAATCCTCACATCAAATCTTTCTTGAGCCGGAAGGATTGACGACCCATGAAATCTATCCAAATGGCATCTCAACCAGCTTGCCATTCGATGTGCAGCTTAATTTGGTGCGCTCAATCAAGGGGTTGGAGGATGCGCATATTTTGCGTCCAGGCTATGCCATTGAGTATGACTATTTTGATCCGCGTGGTTTGAAAAGCTCCTTAGAAACTAAGGCAATATCAGGTTTGTTCTTTGCTGGACAAATCAATGGCACCACGGGTTATGAAGAAGCTGCCGCGCAGGGGCTCTTGGCAGGAATAAACGCAGCCTTACAAGCGCGCGAGCAAGCGGCGTGGTGTCCACAGCGGGATGAGGCTTATTTGGGGGTGATGGTTGATGACCTAATAACCCGTGGTGCGTCTGAGCCCTATCGAATGTTTACCAGTCGCGCAGAATATCGTTTGCAGTTACGAGAAGATAATGCTGACCTTCGACTCACTGAAATGGGGCGAAAACTGGGTGTGGTGGATGATGTACGCTGGCAAGCTTTTGAGCAAAAGCGCGAGGCGATTGCTTTAGAGCAAGAGCGTTTGCGTGGCACATGGGTAAACCCACAAATCTTGCCAAAGGAAGATGCGCTAAGGGTGTTGGGTAAGCCTATTGAGCGGGAATATTCCCTTTACGATTTATTACGCCGCCCTGATGTGAGTTATGCAAATTTGCTGACTTTAACAGGATCGGGAGAAAAGGTTGCAGACCCTTTGGTTTCTGAACAAGTTGAAATACAGGCCAAATATCATGGATATATCGAGCGGCAACAGGAAGAAATAGCGCGTAATCAGAGCTATGAAACGTTGACTTTGCCGAACAACTTGGATTATTGCTTGGTGCGCGGTTTGTCTAACGAAGTGCAGCAGAAACTTAACTACAACAAGCCAGAAACTATTGGTCAAGCAGCACGTATTGCTGGCGTGACTCCTGCGGCGATTTCATTGCTGTTAGTGCATCTCAAGCGCGGTTTTCGTAACGACGATGCTGCGCAACTCACGCTATGACGTTGGCGAAGTTGCTTGAAAATGGCCTGTCGCAGCTTGAGTTGCAGGTCGGTGAAGATGAGCAGCAGACCTTGCTCGCCTATCTGAGCTTGTTGAATAAATGGAATAAAGTTTATAACTTGACCGCAATCCGTGATCCGCAGCAAATGGTTAGCCATCACTTACTTGATAGTCTCGCGGTATTGCCGCATTTGTGGGGGCGGCGTTGGTTGGATGTGGGATGTGGTGCTGGTTTACCCGGTGTGGTGCTGGCGATTGTTCGCCCAGAATGGCAATTTACCTTGCTCGACAGTAACAGCAAAAAAACTGGATTTGTGCAGCAGGCTGCGATAGAGCTGGGTTTGCCTAATGTTCAAGTGTGTTGTGTCCGAGTCGAGGACTATGTGGCGACGGAAAAATTTGATGGCATCATTTCTCGCGCCTTTACTGAACTCGGCGGATTTATCGAAATCACGCGCCACCTGATTGCCCCGCAGGGTCGTTGGGCAGCGATGAAAGGGAGCGCGGAACGAGAGTTATTAGGCATGCCGCAAGATTGCGTGGTAGATAATCTTATTGCCTTGCAAGTGCCAGGCTTAGATGCGGCAAGAAGTTTAGTGATAGCGTCTCAACAAAAGGTGGGCTAAATGAGCAAAATACTGGCGATTACCAACCAAAAAGGTGGCGTAGGCAAAACCACCACCACTGTTAATTTGGCGGCGAGTTTGGCCGCAGCGAAACAGCGCGTGTTGTTGATAGACCTTGATCCACAAGGTAACGCAACCATGGGTAGCGGTATTGAAAAGCGCGATTTGCAAATCAGTGTTTATGATGTATTGCTCGGCAACAAAAACATCGTGGAGGCGCGGCAACACTCAGAGTCGGGTAAATACGACGTGTTACCTGCAACCCGCGATTTGGCGGGTGCAGAAATCGAGTTAGTGGATATGCCGAATCGTGAGATGTGTTTGCGTGATGCGTTAAGCGTGGTGGGTACGGACTACGATTATGTCTTGATAGATTGCCCACCAGCACTTAACTTGCTGACTTTGAATGGATTATGTGCGGCAAAATCGGTAATGATCCCAATGCAATGTGAGTATTATGCGTTGGAAGGGTTAAGTGATTTAGTCAATACCATACGCAAGGTGCGCGCAAATTTAAACCCTGATTTAGAGATAGAGGGGTTGCTACGTACCATGTTTGATCCGCGTAACACGCTCGCCCAGCAAGTTTCGGATCAATTACAAGAACACTTTGGTAGCAAGGTATATCGCACCGTTATTCCGCGTAACGTGCGTTTAGCAGAGGCTCCCAGCTACGGGCTGCCCGGCTTGTATTACGATAAAGCTTCAAAAGGTACGCAAGCCTATTTAGCTCTTGCGGGTGAGTTGTTGAATAACGCAACCAATAATGTTGCAACCGTATAAAGGACCCCTGAAATGGTAGCCAAAGCACACAAAGGATTGGGGCGCGGATTGGATGCGCTGCTATCTAATGGCAACAGCGAAAAAGATGAAGTCATGCGTGATTTGAACGTTACTTTGCTCAAGCCAGGAAAATACCAACCGCGTTCGCATATGGATGAGGCTTCCCTGAATGAGCTTGCCGCTTCGATCAAAGCGCAGGGTGTGATGCAGCCCATTTTAGTGCGGCAATTAAGCGATAAAAGTTATGAAATTATCGCTGGGGAGCGTCGTTGGCGCGCAGCCCAATTGGCGGGTTTAACGCATGTACCGGTGTTGGTGCGCAGTGTTCCAGACAATGCCGCGCTAGCCATGGCGTTGATTGAAAATATACAACGAGAAAACCTCAACCCGCTGGAAGAAGCAGTTGGCATACAACGTCTGATTGATGAATTCAAAATGACACATCAAGTTGCGGCAGATGCAGTGGGGCGATCTCGAAGTGCTGCCAGCAACCTATTGCGATTGCTCAACTTGCCGCAGCCAATACAAGAAATGATGCTACAAAACAAGCTGGATATGGGACATGCGCGGGCACTATTGGGGCTGGATGGGGCAAACCAGATAGCTGCCGCAAACAAAATTGTATTAGAGAGTCTTTCGGTTAGAGAAACTGAAAAATTGATAAAAAACTTGTTAGACCCTAGTAAAAAAATAGAGAAAGCAACCCCTGTCCTAAGTCGTGATGTCTTGAATTTGCAAGAAGAGTTGTCGCAACACATAGGCGTTAATGTGACCATTAAAGCGAAAAAAAATGGTGCGGGTCAATTAGTCTTGGTCTATGGTAGCAATGAAGAATTAGATCTTTTGATTGCGCAGCTGCGCAAAATTGTAGCAGGAGGGGCTTGACTTTGGCTGATGTAATCAAAGACAATGCTGCGGATTCGGGAACTTCGGTCAAGCAGCACATAGACCAAGTTAAAAAAACCGAAAAAAATATAACAATAAGCCAAGCCTTCAAAAAGGCGGCGCGCTGGCAAATAATTACCACTCTAACATTAAGTATGCTTTTTTTACTGCTGAATGTATCAGCTGCTGTTTCTGCCTTGTTGGGCGGCGCGGTGGCTTTATTAGGGGGATTTGTGGGTGTGTTGATGGTTCGTAGTCGGGAGGGGATTTCACCTGCTTCGCTCATCGTCACTATGCTCAAAGCTGAGGCCATCAAAGTGATGGTAATCTCACTGTCGCTATTAGCTGTATTTAAGTTTTACAACGGGCTGGTTCCATGGGCTCTGATATGTGGCCTCGCTGTGGCTGTGTTGGTATCAGGGGCTGGTTTAGGAGCTGTAGGGAATGAAAACAAATAATTGGGTTTTTGAATGTCTACCGAACAAGCGCTAACACCATCTAGCTACATCACTCATCATTTAACCTTCAATACCGAGTCAATAGGCAATACGGGTTTTTGGACATTGCACGTAGATACACTGGTTGTGTCTGGTTTGCTAGGTCTGTTGACCTTTGGTTTATTGTGGTGGGTAGTGCGTGGCGCGACCGCAGGTGTGCCTACCAAACGTCAGGCTGTGGTTGAGTTGTTGGTCGAATTTATTGACGACCAAGTCAAAGGGATTTTTCACGGTGATCGCAGTAAATTTGTTGCGCCATTAGCACTGACGGTGTTTGTTTGGGTGCTAATGATGAATGCGATGGACTTTTTGCCGGTGGATGTGATGGCTTGGGTTTACGAAAATGTGTTTGGTTTGGAGCATTGGCGCGCCGTTCCTACCTCTGATATCAATGCAACATTTGCGTTAGCGTTGTCAGTTTGGTTGTTGATGATATTTTTCAGTATTAAGGTCAAGGGCTTGGGCGGCTGGATTCATGAGCTGTTCTGTGCACCATTCGGTGCGCATCCGCTGGTTTGGCCAGCGAACTTCTTGTTTAACATGATTGAGTATGTTTCTAAGCCGCTCTCGCATTCGTTGCGCCTATTCGGCAATATGTATGCGGGTGAAATTATCTTTTTGTTGCTCGGTATGTGGGCTGCAACGGGATTGGCTGGCACAATATTTGGCGCGTTGTTAGGTGCTGGATGGGCGATCTTTCACATCTTGATTGTTGTATTGCAAGCATTTATTTTCATGATGCTGACTGTTGTGTATATAGCGATGGCGCATGAAAGTCATTAAGTAGTCGTAGTAATTTTTTAAAACCACTGTTAGTAAATCGAAAGGAAACACTATGGAAAACTTGGCACTTTTGGCTCAGATTCAAGCATTCACTGGTATTGGTATTGGTCTGATTATTGGTCTGGGCGCTGCGGGTGCTTGTATCGGTATTGGTATCATGTGTAGCAGCTTCTTGGATGGCGCGGCGCGTCAACCAGAAATGATTCCTACTTTGCAAGGTAAAGTGTTCTTGTTATTGGGTTTGATCGATGCATCTTTCATCATCGGCGTTGGTCTGGCAATGATGTTTGCCTTTGCTAACCCTCTGTTAAGTGCCATCCACTAAGTTTGGCCAAAGCGGCATAGCCGATGTAAGGAGCTGAAATGGATATAACTTTTACACTCATAGCGCAAGCAATATCGTTTGCCATCTTGATTTGGTTTACAGCCAAGTTTATTTGGCCGCCTCTAATGACAGCGATTGAATCTCGTCAAAAAACCATCGCCGATGGTTTGGCTGCGGGCGAACGCGGTCGTCATGACTTAGAGATGGCTGCCAAACGTTCTGCTGAAATCATTCGTGAAGCCAAAGAAAAAGCGGCTGAAATTTTGGCTGCTGGGGATAAGCGCGCAAGTGAAATCATCGAAGCAGCTAAAGCTCAGGCTAAGGTTGAGGGTGATCGTATTATTGCAGGTGCAAATGCAGAAACTGCCCAAGCAGTATTTCAAGCTAGAGAGGTGTTGCGTAAAGAGGTTTCCGCAATCGCCTTGGCTGGTGCGGCCAAAATTCTAGGTCGTGAGATTGATGCTAAAGCACATAATGATTTGCTGGAAAAACTCGTCGCGGAAATCTAAACGTCATGTCAGAAGCCAACACAATTGCTCGTCCTTACGCTCAAGCGGCGTTTGATGAAGCGCAGAAACTCGGTGATTTAAAAGGTTGGTCGGCAATGTTGATCGACCTTAGTGAATTGTTGAAAAATGCTGATGTTCAAGCCGTCGTGGGAAATCCGCGTATTGCCAAAACCAAAATTGAGGCACTGGTCTTAGAGTTAAGCGGAACTAAATTGAACGAGCAACAAAAGAACTTCATTCGTGTGTTGGTAGACGGATGCCGATTAGATGTTGCTTTAGAGATCACGCAAATGTTTGAGGCATTGAGGGCGGAGGCAGAGCGATTTGTTGATGTTGCTGTGACCTCAGCATTCGAACTAAGTGATATTCAACAGCAAAAAATTTCTGCAGCTCTTAAGGCGCGTATGCAACGTGAGATTAAGCTGACCTGCAAATTAGACAAAGCCCTTTTGGGTGGAATAGTGATTCGTGCCGGCGATAAGGTAATCGACGGTTCCGCGTTTACACGTCTAGGCGAGATGTCTAACGCCTTGGCTTGATGACTGATATATCGAAATAAGGAAAAGCAGATGAAGCTCAACCCTTCTGAAATTAGTAATTTGATTCGTAGCCGTATCGATAACTTTGAGGCACTGACTCAAGCGCGCACCGAAGGAACTGTTGTTAGTGTGACTGACGGTATCGTGCGTGTGCATGGTTTGTCTGATGTCATGCAAGGCGAAATGTTGGAATTTCCTGGCAACACATTTGGGCTTGCCTTGAATTTGGAACGTGATTC
>JAVHPV010000305.1:0-7057 GCA_036170775.1 Gallionella sp.
AACACCACGCCCGCTTCACGCAAGCGATGCAGCCATTTGCGCAACAGTGGTGCGGCTTTCATATCGGTAGGAAAGACTCGCCCCGATGACCCAACAAAAGTTTCCACGCCCAGTGCATTAAGCCAGTCGCGTAACTGGCTGGGCGTAAAGTCATTCAAACAGGCTTCGAGTTGCATACGCCGCGTGCCATAGCGAGACAGGAAGTCCTCGTAGGCTTCGGCGTGGGTGATGTTCATGCCGCCCTTGCCTGCCATTAAAAACTTGCGTCCCAGCGAGGGCATAGCATCGTAAACATCGACCTGTACGCCCTGCTGGGCGAGTGTTTCCGCCGCCATCAATCCAGCGGGACCGCCACCGATTACAGCGACGCGTGGGGTCGTCGTGCGAAGAGCGTTCATGACGATGCGGCCTCATCTGTGGCCAGCCGCCCCGACAATAAACTGGCCGACACAATCAATGCCGCGCCGAGCCAATCACGCAGGTGCATGGCTTCGTTGGCTAAGAAGTAGGAGGAGATGGCCGCAAATACCAATTCGAACATGAATAACAACACGGCACGATTGGCGGTGAGGTGCGCGACCCCGTATTGCACAGCAAAGCTAATGGCGCATAACACCACGCCCAACAGCACCACCAACAACATGTTTTGCGCATTGAGGTGCACGAATTGCCCCGCAAAATCTGCTTGCCATAGGCTATAAGGCAACGCGAGCAAGATCACTCCGAACCAAATGCCAAAGGACTTGGTTTCGACACTAAGAGCATGGGCGCGACGTGAAATCACATTCGCAAGGGCGAAGCTCATGCCTGCGGTCAAGCCCATCCATTCGGCCAAATTTTGAGGTATAGGCACACCTAACTGGGGCCGCCACAACATCACCATCGCACCCAGCAATGACAGGCCAATCACTAAAAAACCATAGCGATTGAGCCGTTCACCCAATAAGGCATAAGAAAATAGTATCGTCCACACGGGGGCGAGATAAAACAGCAACAGTACACGCATCACCTCGCCCTGCAACATGCCCAGAACATAACCAAAATTTGCCCAGCCTGAACTCAACACCAAGCCCAATAACCACCCATTGGCTTGCTGCAAATTGCGCCACACACGCGGCACAATAAATGCGCCACACAACATCGCCACGGCATAAGTCAGCAAAGTCGCGGTCGTCCCTGACACCCCCGCCTGTTGCAACACGCGATAGGGATACCAGATCAAGCCCCACACCAGCGCACCGCTCAACACCCCAGCGATAGGCAATACATTTTGTTTTGTTGACACTGGCACGACCCTTATAATGCGCGCTGCCCGTTGCGCGCGATTGAGATTAAGCAAATGAATCCAGACCTAGAAAAGCTCCAACCCTACCCATTTCAGAAACTTGCCGCACTATTTCGCGGCATAACACCGAATGCCGATTTTGCACCGATCAGTCTGTCTATCGGCGAGCCTAAACACGCCACGCCTGACTTCATTAAAGACGCGCTGGTGGGTGGTTTAGCTGGGCTGGCGAATTATCCCACAACCGTGGGTTCAGACGCGTTGCGTAGCACGATTGCACAGTGGTTAGGGCAACGCTACAGCATTCCCCAGCCCGATGCCAAAACGCAAGTGCTCCCTGTCAATGGCAGCCGCGAAGCCTTGTTTGCCTTTGCCCAAACCATCATCGACCGCACCCAGCCCGAAGCCGTGGTGGTCTGCCCCAACCCGTTTTATCAAATTTACGAAGGCGCGGCTTTTCTGGCAGGGGCAACACCGCATTTCCTCAATAACTTGCCCGAAGATAATTTTGCGTTAAATTTTTCGCAGCTCGCTGAGGACGTTTGGCAACGTACGCAATTGATTTATGTGTGTTCTCCAGGCAATCCCACGGGGCGCGTGATGCCGCTGAGTGAATGGAAAACCTTGTTTGCCCTGTCCGACTGCTATGGCTTTGTAATTGCCTCGGACGAGTGTTATTCCGAAATTTATTTCGACACCGACCAACCCTTGGGTGCATTGCAAGCCGCGCAACAACTGGGGCGAGGGGATTACAAAAACCTAGTGGTGTTCTCCAGCCTGTCAAAACGCTCTAACGTTCCCGGAATGCGTTCTGGCTTCGTGGCGGGCGATGCCCAGCTCATCAGCAAGTTTGCGCTATATCGCACTTACCACGGCTCAGCCATGAACCCAGTGATCCAAACCGCCAGCATTGCCGCATGGCAAGATGAAGCGCATGTACTCGAAAATCGCCGTCTATACACCGAGAAATTCCAACAGGTAATTGAGATACTCCGCCCTGTATTACCCGTCACTTTGCCTGATGCAGCATTCTACTTATGGATACGCACCCCCATTGCTGACACTGCCTTCGCGCAAGCCTTGTATCGTGATTATAATGTGACCGTTTTGCCTGGCAGCTATCTGGCGCGTACCGCCAACGGCATTAACCCAGGTGAGAATTTTGTGCGCTTGGCACTGGTCGCCAACACCCAAGAAACCGTAGCAGCGGCACAACGTATTGTTCAATTCGTCTCTTCTCTTAATCAAACGCAAACCTAACTGGAAACCATCATGGAACAAGTACAAAAAATCATCGAAGCCGCTTTTGAACGTCGCGCCGACATCACGCCGCGCAATGCCGATGCGCAACTCAAGGAAGCCGTGGATAACGTTATCACCCAGCTCGACCAAGGCAAGTTGCGCGTGGCAGAGAAGATTAACGGTGAATGGGTGACGCATCAGTGGCTAAAAAAAGCCGTGCTGCTGTCGTTTCGATTGGAAGACAATAATTTCATCAAGGGCGGTTTCACCAATTACTACGACAAAGTGCCTTCTAAATTCGCCGACTACAACAGCCGCGATTTCCGTGAAGGCGGCTTCCGCGTGGTGCCTCCTGCGGCGGCGCGTAAAGGTGCGTTCATCGCCAAGAATGTGGTGCTGATGCCGTCTTATGTGAACATCGGTGCGTATGTGGATGAAGGCGCGATGGTGGACACTTGGGCAACCGTTGGCTCTTGCGCGCAAATCGGCAAAAACGTGCATCTAAGCGGCGGCGTGGGCATCGGCGGGGTACTCGAACCCGTACAGGCGAACCCCACCATCATCGGTGATAACTGCTTCATCGGCGCACGCTCAGAGATCGTCGAAGGCGTGATCTTGGAAGATAACGTGGTCATTTCGATGGGCGTATTCATCGGCCAAAGCACCAAAATTTATGACCGCGAAACGGGGGAAGTGATGTATGGTCGTGTCCCTGCGGGCTCAGTGGTGGTGAGTGGCAGCCTGCCTTCGGCAGATGGCAAGTACAGCTTGTATTGCGCAGTGATTGTGAAGAAAGTTGATGCCAAAACCCTGAGCAAAGTCGGTATCAATGAGTTGTTGCGCGGCATTTAACGGGAACAACTGCGGAGAAAAGGACTCAGCACCACCTGAGTCCTAAGGAAACGCTGATTTATTCGTCATCTCCGCCTTTCGACAGGCTCAAGATAAACTGGCTTTCAGCCAGGCGGAGATGACGAATAAATCAGCATCTACCTAATAAAATCCCGAATCTATCCCTAATGACTGGAGCTTGAAATGATCATCTCACCGCTGTTAAAACTTGCCTCGGATAAACAAGCTTCCGACTTATTTTTCTCGGCTGATGCGCCAGTCAACATTAAGATCAATGGCGTTACCATGCCAGTGAATAAACAAATTCTTAATGCTGGGGTTATCAAGCGCATTGCCTATGAGTTGATGTCGCCTGGACAGATCGCGGAGTTTGAAAGAACGCTGGAAATGAACTTCTCGCTGTCTGAAGACAACGTGGGAAATTTCCGCATCAATATATTTCGTCAACGCGGGAGCATCGCGATTGTCATCCGCTATGTTCCTGCCACCATAGAGCGCATCGAAGATTTACATCTGCCCGCCATACTTAAGCAGCTCATCATGGAAAAGCGCGGCTTAGTGCTGGTGGTCGGGGCAACCGGGTCGGGCAAATCCACCACGCTCGCCTCGATGATTAAGTATCGTAAAAGCATAGAAACGGGGCATATTCTTACCATTGAAGATCCGATTGAGTTCAACTTCTGGCACGACAAATCAATTGTCAACCAACGTGAAATTGGCACAGATACACGCAGTTACGATGAAGCTTTATCCAGTGGTATGCGTGAAGCACCTGATGTGTTGATGATCGGTGAGGTAAGGGATCGTGACACCATGCGACATGCGCTGATTTTTGCGCAAACCGGTCATCTATGCCTCACCACGCTCCATGCGAACAACAGCTACCACGCACTCAATCGCATCATCAATTTCTTCCCCTATGACTCGCGTCAAAGTGTGCTATCCGACCTATCTATGTGTTTGCGTGCGGTGATTTCACAGCGTTTGGTGCGCGGCGTGGATGGCAAGCAAATTCCGGCGGTCGAAGTTTTGCTCAATACCTCACTGATTGCGGAATTCATCAGGAATGATGAGATCGACAAAATTCGTGAAGCCATCGAAAAAAGTGTTTCAACGGGCTCACAGACTTTTGAACAGGCACTCTATAAGCTATTTAAAACGGGGAAAATTACTAAAGAAGAAGCCATGCGTAATGCCGACTCTTCGAGCAATCTGTCTTCATTGATAGATTATTCAGCACGCACCAACACCCAGCCAGTACCACGGTTCGATGGTGAAAACCTGATGGCACCAAGCTCCAATGTCCATTCTGACTTTAGCACCATCACACTCAATCTGGATGAAGCCCAATGAAGTTATATGGCATCCCCAATTGCGGCACGGTGAAAAAAGCCCGCGCTTGGCTAGACGATCACCAGCTTGATTACCAGTTTCACGACTATAAAAAAAATCCCTTAAATGCAGCGTTGCTAGCGAGCTGGCTCAAACAGGTGGGCTGGCAAAAGCTGTTGAAAAAAACCGGCCCAACTTGGGGACAGCTCCCAGAAACGGTCAAAGCCTCAATCAAAGATGATGCCTCTGCCCTTGCGCTGATGCTGGAAAAACCCAACGTGATCAAACGCCCCGTTCTGGAACACGACGGTAAGGTGCTCGCATTGGGATTCAATGAAACCGATTACGCCAACCTCAAGCTATAAAATTTTCATATGAACAACAATTCACTCGACACCACCCTCGCGCTCACTCAACAACTGATTGCGCGCCACTCCCTCACCCCAACGGATGATGGCTGTCTTGACATCATCGCGGCGCGCCTCGCCTCACTCGATTTTAAGTTTGAGCAGATGCGCTGCGGCGAGGTCGATAATCTTTATGCGCGTCGTGGCAATGCTGCCCCAGTGATTTGTTTTGCAGGGCACACGGATGTTGTTCCGACAGGCCCTAGCGACAAATGGCACAGCGAGCCATTTACACCCACAGTGCGTGACGGCATGTTGTACGGTCGCGGGGCTGCGGATATGAAAGGCTCGATTGCCGCCTTCGTCACCGCCACCGAACGCTTCGTTGCAGCACATCCACAACATCGCGGGTCAATCGCCTTGCTGCTCACCTCGGATGAAGAAGGTATCGCCGTTGATGGCACGGTACGCGTAGTCGAAGCCCTACAAGCCCGCCATGAAAATCTGGATTACTGCATCGTCGGCGAACCCACCGCAGTCAGTAAAATTGGCGACACCATTAAAAATGGGCGACGCGGCTCACTCTCTGGGGTGCTCACGGTGAAAGGGATTCAAGGTCACATCGCCTATCCGCACTTAGTTAAAAACCCTATCCACCTAGCCGCCCCTGCCATCGCAGAATTATCGGCGACTGTATGGGATGCAGGTAACGAATACTTCCCGCCCACCTCGTGGCAAATCTCTAACATCCACGGCGGCACAGGCGCAACCAACGTGGTGCCAGGCACGGTAGAAATCGTGTTCAACTTCCGCCATTCCACCGCGAGTAGCACCGATCAACTAAAAGCCAAAGTTCACGCCATTCTTGATAAACATGGCTTGGAATATGACTTGGCATGGGAAATGTCAGGCAAGCCTTATCTCACCCCAAGCGGCGACTTAGTGGATGCAGTTGCCGCAGCGATCAAACAGGTGCAGGGCATAGAAACGGAACTTTCTACCAGTGGCGGAACTTCCGATGGTCGCTTCATCGCTGACATCTGTCCGCAGGTATTGGAAGTCGGTCCTGTCAATGCCACCATTCATAAACTCAATGAGTGCGTAGCAGTCGCCGATTTAACCGCCTTATCAGAAATCTACTACCTGACCCTCGTTAAATTACTCGTCAAATAACTATGAGCCACCACTTTTCTGGCGCGATGCAAAACCTCCATAGCGTGCGCGACTATTTGCGCTTTGCTGTCAGCCGTTTTAATGAAGCAAAGTTATTTTTCGGTCATGGCAGTAGCGACGCTTACGACGAGGCGGCCTACCTGATTTTGCACACCTTGCATCTACCGCTGGATAGACTTGAGCCCTTCCTGGACGCGCGTCTGACGGACAGCGAGCGTACCGAAGTGCTCAACATCATTCGGCGGCGCGTAGAGGATCACATGCCTGCAGCTTATCTCACGCACCAAGCCTTTTTGGGCGAGTTTGATTTCTATGTGGATGAGCGCGTCATCGTGCCGCGCTCCTTCATTGCCGAGTTGCTACGCGAACGCCTGACTCCGTGGATAGACGATGCGGAAATGGTCAGCAGTGTGTTAGATATGTGCACGGGCAGCGGTTGCTTAGCCATTTTGGCCGCACACGCTTTTCCCAATGCCTTAATTGATGCCGTTGATCTTTCCGCAGACGCACTCGATGTGGCACGCCGCAATGTGTTGGACTATCAATTAGAAGAGCAAATCGAACTCATCCACAGTGATTTATTCACGGCCCTGCAAGGTCGCCAATACGACCTCATCATCAGCAATCCCCCGTATGTCGATGCGCCCTCAGTCGCGGCATTACCGCAAGAATATCTGCACGAACCCAAACTCGCTTTAGGTAGCGGCGAAGACGGTTTGGATGCCACCCGTAGCATCCTTGCACACGCCGCCGAACACCTCAGCGAAAACGGCATCCTCATCGTCGAAATCGGCCATAACCGCGATGTCCTCGAAGCCGCCTACCC
>JAVHPV010000306.1:0-1528 GCA_036170775.1 Gallionella sp.
TTCGCGCCTTGGTTGCCGCTGACGATGAGGGCTTGTTGTGCGCGTGTCATGGCGACGTAGAGCAGGTTCATTTCTTCGCGGGCTTGTTGGGCGGCATCTTGTTCGAACAGCGGGGCGCGTTTTTTGCCGCGTGAGGCTTGGTCGGTGTACATCGAGAAATGCGCGGGTCGTTCTTCGTGCGGCGACCACGCCAGCAGCACATCGTTGCCGTCTCGATTCTTCTTCTCTGTGTTCGCATCCAGGAGCCAGACGATGGGGGCTTCCAATCCTTTGGATTCGTGCACGGTGTAGATGCGCACCGCATCACCTGCCGTGCCGAGTTTGCCTTCGTCGGGGGCATCGTCGCTGCTGTCGCGCAATTCGCGCAGCTCTTGCAGAAAGCGCGGCAGGCTGGGGTAACGCCCCGCATCCACACTCAGCGCGATCTCCATAAAGGCATGTAGATTAGCGGTGACTTTGGCGCGCATCTCATGTGGCAACACGGCGTTGTAGCGCGCGATGACATCGCCTTCGAAATAAATGCGATCGAGCAAGTCATGCACTGGCAGTTTGTCGGCGAGGGCGAGCCAGCGGTTTAGCAATTGGTGGGCGCGTTGTAGTGCATGCGATGGTTCGGGCAGTTGTTGCAGGCGTTGCCACCAACTCCTTCCCTCACCCCCAGCCCCGTAATGATGCCCTCTCCCACTGGGAGAGGGCTGGGGTGAGGGAGAAGAGGGGAGTTGTTGCGTCAGGCTTATCAAATCGGCATCACTGCACGCAAAGATAGGCGTGCGCAACACTTGCGCCAATGCAAGGTCGGCGAAGGGAGTGATGAGGAACATCAGCAGTGCCTGCACGTCTTCCGCTTCCAGCGTATCGAGTAGGCCGCCACGCCGCGAGCTGATGAAGGGGATGTGTCGGGCGCGCAAGGCTTCTTCGTACACGGCGAGGTGGGTGCGGGTGCGCACCAACACCATGATGTCGCCATAGGTGGCGCGGCGGGTGACTCCTTCGTCGTGAACCGACCAATCGCTAGCAATGGCTTGCAACTGCTCGGCGAATTGGATGGCTTCGAGGTGACGTGCGCCTTCCTCGGTTTCTGCGCGGGGGGTGGTGAGCGGGTTTCTAAGAATCAATTCTTCGGATAAGCCCTCACCCCCAACCCCTCTCCCGCCTGCGGGCGAGGGGAGCGAAGCATCGGCAACCGCGAGCGGCAGCACCAACATCTGCCCCGGTAATTCTGTTTGATGCGTTTGATGTTCGACGAAATCGAAGCCGTCCGGCCGCTCACGGAACACGGCGTTCACCGCATCCACGATCGGTTGTGCGTTGCGGCGTGTGAGGCTGTTGCCCAAAGTCTCGGCGGCAAAATGTTCCTGCAGGTATTCGCGCGCCACACCGAACAACCGCGCATCGGCACGGCGGAAGCGATAGATGGATTGTTTGGGGTCGCCCACCACGAACACGGTGGGTTGCGATTCCACCGCCACCGCAGCATCGAACCACGCGCGCAATATCTGCCATTGCAGCGGGTTGGTATCTTGGAACT
>JAVHPV010000307.1:0-7038 GCA_036170775.1 Gallionella sp.
ACCTCGGCGTGACTGGCATCGCTATCAACAATCAGGGTTAACCAAGCCATTATTTGCCTTTGTTACGTTCAGCCAAGCGTTCTTCCAAATAATGAATGCTAGTCCCACCGTTAATAAAGGCCGCATCCTGCAATAATTCACGATGCAAAGGGATGTTGGTTTCAATCCCTTCCACAGCCATTTCCGATAATGCGGTGCGCATCCGTGCCATCGCCTGTTCACGCGTATCACCGTAGGCGATGATTTTGCCGATCATGGAGTCGTAATGCGGCGGCACAAAGTAATTGGCATACACATGTGAATCAACGCGAATGCCAGGCCCCCCAGGCATGTGCCAAGTGGTGATGCGGCCTGGTGAAGGAATGAATTTATACGGGTGTTCGGCATTGATACGACATTCAATGGCATGACCTCTGAGTTGAACATCACGTTGGCGGAACGGTAATTTTTCGCCTGCGGCAATACGAATTTGCTGCTGCACAATGTCGATGCCTGTAATCATTTCGGTGACGGGATGCTCAACTTGTACCCGTGTATTCATCTCAATAAAGAAAAACTCACCATTTTCATAGAGGAACTCGAAAGTTCCTGCGCCGCGATAGCCGATCTTACGACAGGCTTCCGCGCAACGTTCGCCCACTTTATTGCGCATACGAACATTCATCAATGGCGCGGGAGCTTCTTCCAAAATCTTTTGGTGACGACGTTGCATGGAACAGTCACGTTCGCCTAGATAAACCGCGTTGCCATGTTGATCCGCCAGCACTTGAATTTCGATATGGCGCGGGTTTTCCAAGAACTTTTCCATGTACACCATGGGATTGTTAAAGGCCGCTTGCGCTTCAGTTTTGGTCATGGTCACGGCATTGAGCAAGGCCGCTTCGGTATGCACCACGCGCATCCCACGTCCGCCACCCCCGCCCGAGGCTTTGATAATGACAGGGTAACCAATGCTGCGCGCGATTTTGATGATTTCAGCAGGATCGTCGGGCAATGCGCCTTCAACACCTGGTACACACGGTACGCCAGCCTTTTTCATGGCAATCTTGGCGGACACTTTGTCGCCCATCATGCGGATAGTTTCAGCACGCGGACCGATAAAGACAAATCCAGATTTTTCACAACGCTCAGAAAAATCGGCATTTTCCGACAAGAAACCATAGCCAGGATGGATGGCTTGCGCATCGGTGACCTCAGCCGCACTGATAATGGCAGGAATACTTAAATAACTTTGGTTGGATGCAGCGGGGCCAATACACACAGATTCGTCTGCCAACTTGACATACTTCGCATCGGCATCTGCCTCTGAGTGCACAACCACGGTTTTAATGCCCAGCTCACGGCAAGCGCGTTGAATGCGCAGGGCGATTTCACCGCGATTAGCGATTAGAATTTTTTCGAACATAATGGGGGACTCCGGCGGGGTCGGGATTTTAGCTCTACGCTCAAACACGGCCATAATGAATTAACCGATGACGAACAAAGGTTGACCAAACTCTACGGGCTGACCATTTTCAACCAGAATCGCCTTAATCACCCCAGTGTGGTCGGCTTCAATTTCATTTAGCAGTTTCATCGCCTCAATAATGCACAAGGTTTCGCCCGAATTAACGTTTTGTCCCACATCCACAAAGGCCTTAGAACCTGGCGAAGCGGCACGGTAGAACGTGCCTACCATGGGGGACTTAACAATATGGCCTTCCGCCACCGCTGGCTTAGCGGGTTCGACAGCTGCCGCGACAATGGGGGCTGCAACTGGAGCTGCGACCATGGTTTGTTGCTGAGGGGCGGCGTAGATTTGTTGTGCGGCAGCCACAGTACGAGTGATGCGTACGCGTTCTTCACCTTCGCTGATTTCCAGTTCGGCAATGCCCGAGCCTTCCACCAACTCAATCAATGTCTTGAGTTTGCGTAAATCCATCATATCCTCCTTAAGTTTAGTTTTTATATTGCAATGCAAAGCGTACTGCTGCTTCGTAGCCTGATGCGCCTAGGCCGCTAATGACACCGACGGCAAGATCAGAGAAAAAAGATTCTTTGCGGAATGCTTCGCGCGCAAAGACGTTAGAAAGATGCACTTCAATAAACGGGATGCAGACGGCTGCCAAAGCATCACGCAAAGCCACGCTGGTATGGGTGTAAGCGGCAGGGTTGATGACGATGAACTGTGTGTCATCCGCACGAGCTTGATGAACTCGGTCTATCAGCGCGGCTTCGGCATTACTCTGAAAACTGCTCAGCTGCGCGCCGTGTTGCGCGGCCAAAGCCTGCAGCCCAGCGTTAATTTCATCTAACGTAACACGACCATACACCCCAGGCTCACGTGTGCCGAGCAGGTTTAGATTAGGGCCGTGTAGCACGAGAATGCTCTTAACCGTGTTGCTGGGGCTGTTTTTGTCTATATCCATGTCCTCAGTTTGCCGTAAATTGGGGTGAATTGTCTAGGTTTTTTAGGAAGATAAGCAAAGTGCGTTATAGCCCAGCGGCACTTAAAGTGGCTAAAAACTGCACGTTATCCTGATAGCCAACAACACGAACATCGCGCATCTCATTGCCTTTTGCATCGAAAAACAATATTCCTGGCGGGCCATAGAGGCTGAATTTTTGCAATAACGCTTTGTCATCTGCACTATTGGCGGTGACATCTGCCTGCAGGCGAATAGCTTGGTTGAGTCTTGCTTTTACGTTGCTATCGGCGAAAGTGTAACGCTCCATCTCTTTGCACGACACACACCAATCCGCATAAAAATCCAGCATGACGATTTGACCGTGCGCTTGGCTGATACGCTGTTCCAGTTCGGCGAGGTTCTTGATGCGCGTGAATTGCAGTGACTCGTTGGTCACCACATTGTTGCCTTGGCCTAAATTTGCCAGTGGGCGCAGCAAGTCACGCGCCCCAGACAGCGCGCCAACCAAATAGGCGATACCCAGCAGCAATACCAATAAACCTAAGCCCTTGCCGATTTTTAGCCCACCCGTCGCCTGTGCGGGCAATTTGTCCAACACGCCTAAATAAGCAGCGGAGAGTATCAGCAACATCGCCCACAAAAACATCTGCACATTGATCGGCAACAACGGTTGGACGATCCACAGCGCGAGAGCCAGTAACAGCACTCCAAAAAATCGTTTCACTGCATCCATCCACGCGCCCGCCTTGGGCAGCAATACGCCCGCTGACGTGCCAATCAACAACAACGGCGCGCCCATGCCGATGGCTAAGGCAAACAGTGCGACCCCACCCAATACCGCATCATGGGTTTGCCCAATGTAGAGCAATGCGCCCGCCAAGGGGGCAGCCACGCACGGCCCCATGATGATGGCAGAGAGCGCGCCCATCACGAATACCCCGCTCAGGTGTCCGCCATGCAAGCGATTGCTGGTATCGCTCAGTTTGCTTTGCCACGCACTCGGTAATTGCAGCTCATAAAAGCCGAACATCGACAACGACAGCAGTACAAACACTCCCGCGAAACTCCCCAGCACCCAAGGCGTTTGCAAGGCATTAGAGATTAAATTGCCCGAAAATCCCGCTGCGACTCCCGCCGCTGCATAGGTGATCGCCATGCCCAAGACATAAGCTAAAGACAACATAAAAGCGTGCATCTTGGTAATTTTGTGGCCGCGCCCGACAATGATGCCGGACAAAATGGGAATCATCGGGAACACGCAAGGGGTGAGCGACAACAACAATCCTGCGCCAAAAAAGAACGACACAATCAGCCAGAAATTACCCCCCTTAAAAAGTTGGGCGATTTTTGAGTTCTCGTTCGTTGGCACAAGTTGAGTTGTGCTGTTTAAGGGTAAGGGCGTGATCGCGGTCGCTTGTGGCGCGGGACGGACGGAGGTTTGTTTAGGTGCGGAGACACCCGTTTGCGCATCAGGCAAGTCGATTTGCAGCTGCTTTTCTATGCTGGGGTAGCATAACCCTTGGTCACTACACCCTTGGTAAATCGCTTTGAGCGTAACGCTGGTTGCCGTTGAGATGGGGCGATCTAGCGCGATGACCGCTTGAAAGGATTGGTGATAAACCTCAATATCGCCAAAATTAGGATCGTGCTTCATCTCTCCTTGCGGCAAATCGATACGACTCACTTTGGCGGTTTTATCGGAAATTTCGAAACTGATTTTGTCGCGATATAAATAATAGCTAGGCGTAATTTTGAAATTGGCTTGCAGGGTGTGCGCGTCGCGCACCAGTATCTCCACCGCAAACGCTTGGTCGGGCGGCAAAAAAGTTGCTTGCTGGCTGCCGCCACCTAGGCCAGGTAAACGATCCAGCAGACTGTCGGCATAAGAGAGCGGTGCAAGTAGGCAAGATAATAAAATCAAGTAACGGATCAATTCATTTTCCTTTAGGCAAAGAAGTTGCGCCTTGGACACTATTTGTTACCCAAGCTAAATAATTGGGTAACCCTGTAGTAATTGGTAGCGCAATAATTTCAGGCAATTGATAAGGATGTGCGGCAACAATTAAAGCCTCTAACTGTGGGTAAACCGCCCGAGTGGTTTTAATCAACAGAGGAAACTCGCCTGCCGTTTCGATTTTACCTTCCCAGCGATAGGTGGAGGTGCAAGCGGCTAATTGATTGACGCAAGCCGCCATACCTGTTTCCACCAGCTGCCGCGCCAATTTTTGTGCGGACTCAGCATCAGGCAGGTTGGTTATCACTAACAGCGGAGTATTCATCTTGCGAATCTTAAGCCCAGTTGCAACAACTCATCCCACACGTCACCTTGACGTAAGCCTTTAATTGTCTTGTCCACGCGCGCAGCATGTTGCAGAGCACGCTCAATTTGCGGAAATTTACAGCGTCGCGCGGCTGATTCGATCATCCCCTGCTTGTCTTTACGCACCCGTACCGCACGCAATGCGCTACTCAAATCACTGCCGCCTTGCATGGCTTGCAGCACTTTGCCGAGCGCACGTACATCTTCACTCATCGCCCAAAGTATCAACACCGTAGCTGTACCTTCAGCACGCAGCCCAGATAACATATGGGCGAATCGGGCAGGATTGCCTTGCAACATGGCCTCGCTCAGTTTGAACACGTCATAACGCGCCACATCCATCACCGCGTTTTTGACATTTTCAAAGGACAAATTCCCTGCGGGATAAAGTAGCGCGAGTTTTTGTATCTCTTGGAAAGCCGCCAACAGATTGCCTTCGCAGCGATCCGCAATAAAGTCCAAGGTGGCTTCATCGGCCGATTGATCTTGGCGTTGCAAACGTGTTGCCAGCCAACGCGGCAAATTTTTGCGCGGAATGTCATCCGCACTCACCACCACGCCATGACGTTCCAACGCGCTAAACCACTGACTTTTTTGCGCAGTCCAATCCAATTTTGGCAGGGTAATGAGCGTCAACACATCGGGGCTAAGATGAGCGGCGTAATCCTGTAACGCCTGTCCGCCTTCCGTGCCTGGCTTACCTGAGGGAATGCGTATGTCCAGCACCTTACGCTCGGCAAACAGTGATAGGCTTTGCGCGCTGTTACGCAACTCGCCCCATTTGAAATATTGCTCCACCACAAAAGTTTCGCGTTCGCTGTAACCCGCTGCGCGCGCTGCTGCACGAATACGATCAGCGGCTTCAATCACCAGTAGCAAGGCATCGCCATGCACCACATACAGCGGCTTCAGTCCGCTGGATAAATGGCGAGGTAAGTCGTCGCTGGCGAGGCTAGCCATAAAACTTAATCTTGCACATGAGGTTGGGCACGACTCAGGCGGTGTACGATTTGCTGCACCATATCGCTACGCATACTCTGGTAAATCATCACCTCTTCTTGTTCTTTGGCGAGAATTTTGGTGTCGTCATAGCTGTAGTCACGACGCAACACGATGTCCTCAGCAGGTATCCAGTCATTCTGTTTGAGGTCATAAGCGCGCAGCGAGACTTTGTAATTCAACTGAAATTCAGTAACGCGTCCGCTGCCACCCAAAGTCAAAATCTGCTTGTTGGGATATTCACTGACGATGTTGAGGATCACATCGGCTTGTTCAGCCGTGTTTACCAAGCGCACCTTGTTGAATTCCAGAGTGTGTCGCAAATCGGCAATCATCGCCGTGTTGGGATTCGTCGCATCCAAGTACAGCGTGGTGAACGGCATCCCTGCTTGACCGCGCAACTGAAAACCGCAGGCACTGAGTAGCAAAGTAAGCAGTAGCAGGAATACACGCATGAACTCGCTCCTAGATAACAATGTTAATTAAACGTCCAGGCACCACCACGATTTTCTTGGGTGTGCCGCCCGCCAACTGTTTTTGTACCGCTTCATGCGCTAAAGCCAATTGTTCCAAAGTCGCTTTATCGGCATCTTTAGAGACGCGCAGACTGCCGCGCAGCTTGCCGTTCACTTGAATCATCAGCTCGATCTCGTTCTGCACCAAGGCGCGCGCATCAACGCTAGGATAGGCTTGTGCCAGCAAATCGCTTGCGGGACGCAAGGCTAACCACAGCGCGTGACTGATATGCGGCACGATAGGGTTCAACATCAAAGTAATACTCTCCAGCACCTCTTGCACCACGCTACGCGCTACAGGACTTTGCTCAGTAAATTTACCCAGCGCATTGAGCAACTCCATATTGGCGGCAATCGCGGTATTAAAGGTCTTGCGCCGCCCATAATCATCATCCACCTTTTGGATTGTTTGATGCAATTGCAAGCGCAAGGCTTGGGCGGACGCGCTCAATTCGCCACCAAGGTAAGCGGCCACTACGCCTTGTTCCACATGGTCGTGACAGGCTTTCCACACCCGTTTGAGAAAACGAAATGCACCTTCAACGCCACTGTCCGACCACTCCAAAGATTGCTCAGGCGGCGCGGCAAACATCATAAATAGACGTGCGGTGTCCGCGCCGTAGGCATCAATGATGGCTTGAGGGTCAACGCCGTTATTCTTGGATTTCGACATCTTCTCGGTGCCGCCGATGCTGACGGGTTGACCATCGGCGCGTAACGTCGCTCCCACCGCACGGCCACGTTCATCTGTCACCACGTCAACGTCAGCGGGGTTGATCCACAGTTTTTTGCCGCC
>JAVHPV010000308.1:0-7029 GCA_036170775.1 Gallionella sp.
TTTTTGCAATTGCACACCTGGCGCGAATGGCAAGCGTTGTTTACGTTGGCGCATGTTGTGGTTGGGTATCGTCCTGGCTTTTCCTTAGAGGAACGTATCCATGCCGCCCCTGCTGCATTGCGCGAGCATTATCGGCAACGTTTGTCTAACGTGAGCTATTTGTCGCAGCATACCTGCGGGGGAATTGTGGAGTTATCCATCCCAAAGTTGGAAATCTCTGCTACTTTGATCCGCGCACGAGTAGCAGAGAATCGTACTATCCGTTACTTATTGCCAGAAGCTGTGGCGAATTATATTTATCAACATCAACTGTATAAAAAATGCTAACTACTGAAGAAAAAACGCTCGCTGTGGTCGCCGCTTTGGAAGACATCAAAGCCACTGACATTCAAGTTATCGACACCAGCAAACTGAGTTCCTTGTTTGATCGCATGATCATTGCCAGTGCCAACTCGAAACGTCAAACCAAAGCACTGGCCGACAATGTGGTGGTCAAGCTGAAAGAGCGTGGTGAAGAAGTTTATGGGCGCGAAGGCGAAGACAGCGGCGAATGGATTTTGGTTGATCTGGGCGAGGTGCTGGTGCACATCATGCAGCCTGCTATTCGTGACTATTACAATTTGGAAGAGTTGTGGAGCAAGGCGCAGGCTGCACGTCCTAAATTGGCAAAACTTCCTGATACAAAATGAAACTGTTGATTGTTTCAGTGGGGCACAAGATGCCTGACTGGATCAGTGTCGGTTTTAACGAATACACCAAGCGGATGCCGCGTGAGGCGCAGATCGTCTTGATTGAGGTCAAGCCAGAACCCCGCACCACCGGCAAGACCACCGTACAAATCATGGAGGCCGAGGCGCAACGTATTTTGTCCGCCTTGCCGCAGCATTGTTTGCGTATCGCATTGGATGAACGCGGTGTACAACCTACCACCAAACAACTCGCTGCGCAGATGCAGCAATGGCTAGGCGCAGGACACGATGTAGCTTTCATCATTGGTGGCGCGGATGGCTTGCATGAGTCGGTCAAACAGGATGCGCAGCAATTGCTGGCGTTGTCGGCACTGACGCTGCCGCACGCCTTTGTGCGGGTATTACTCGCTGAACAGTTGTATCGAGCGCATAGTCTGTTGCACAATCATCCATACCATCGGGAGTAGCCGTGTGCAGGTGTCGCTTATGTGCCTGCACTTGTTGCCCACCCTCAATTATTTGGAGTCTGTCTCGACCATGAGCATCATTCAACCACGCCTCTATCTGGCTTCGCAAAGCCCCCGTCGTCGTGAATTATTAAAGCAAATCGGCATTCATTTTGAAATGTTGTTATTGCGAGCTGATGTGTTACGTCATCAGGATGTCGATGAAACACCGCATGTGGATGAGTCACCTGAGGCATATGTGCAGCGGGTCTGTCGTGCCAAGGCGGAGGCGGGCTATAACGCTTTGCGGTTGCGCAATCTCCCCGCTTTCCCTGTGTTGGCTGCGGATACGACAGTGACCTTGGACGGGAAAATTTTTGGCAAGCCCGATAGTGCAGAACATGCTGCTGAAATGTTGCGTGCCTTTTCAGGGCGCACCCATCAGGTGCTCACAGCGGTAGCGGTGGCATTGGGCGATCATGTGGAATTGGCACTTTCAACCTCAGCAGTGCAGTTCGCCACACTCGATGAAGCGCGAATCAAACGCTATCTGCTGACACACGAATACGCTGATAAGGCGGGTGGTTACGGCATCCAAGGCCACGCGGGCGCATTCATTCAAAACTTAACGGGCAGTTATACCGGCGTGATGGGCTTACCCTTGTATGAAACTGTCGAGTTATTGCAACATTTTGATTACCCCACTCCGTAACTAAATATGAGCGAAGAAATTCTCATCAATGTCACCCCGCAGGAAACGCGCGTTGCGGTCATGCAACAGGGGGTGGCGCAAGATTTACACATTGAGCGCAGCAACAGTCGTGGCATTGTCAGCAATGTCTATCTGGGGCGGGTGAAGCGTGTGCTGCCAGGGATGCAATCGGCTTTTATCGAGATTGGCTTAGAACGTTCGGCGTTTCTCCACGTCGCAGACATCTGGGAAAACCGCAACAACGGAGTCCCTGCCAAACCTATTGAGCAAGTCTTGTTTGAGGGGCAAAACCTGCTGGTGCAGGTGATCAAAGAACCCATCGGTACCAAGGGTGCCCGCCTGACTACGCAGCTCAGCATCGCGGGGCGGCTCTTGGTGTTTTTGCCCCAGGAAAGCCATTTAGGCGTATCGCAGCGGATTGAATCTGCCGAGCAGCGTGAGGCATTGCGCACGCAGTTGCTGGCGGCGATTCCCGAGGGACACCAAGGGGGTTATATTATTCGCACCGTCGCAGAAACCAGCTCCGAGCTGGATTTTCGAGCCGACATTGAATATCTAGATAAGCTTTGGCATAACTTGCAAAGTGCGGCACAGCACGCCAGTGCCCCTCAGTTGCTCTACCAAGAACTGAATATCAGCTTGCGCGTTTTGCGTGATTTTGTGAGTGCTGACACCACGCGTATTTTGGTGGACTCGCGCAGTACCTATCAAAAGATGCAGGAGTTTGCGCGTGACTACAATCCGTTGGCGACAGATAAACTCGATTTATATCCAGGTGCGCGCCCATTGTTCGATTTGTATGGCGTTGAAGAAGAGATTGAGCGTGCCTTGGCAAAACGCGTTGACCTGAAATCAGGTGGCTATCTCATCATAGACCAGACCGAGGCATTGACGACCATCGACGTGAATACGGGGGGGTTTGTCGGTTTGCGCAATTTTGATGACACTATTTTTAAAACCAATCTTGAAGCCACACAGGCTATTGCACGGCAGCTGCGCTTGCGAAATTTGGGCGGTATCATCATCTGTGATTACATCGACATGGATAGCCAAGAACATCGTGATGCGGTGTTAGATGAATTCAAAAAAGCCTTGGCGCACGACCATACGCGTATCAGTGTGAATGGTTTCTCGTCGTTAGGTTTGGTTGAGATGACGCGTAAACGTACCCGCGAAAGCTTGGCGCATGTGCTGTGTGAATCTTGTCCGACTTGCCAAGGACGCGGTGAAGTGAAAACCGCACAGACCGTGTGTTATGAAATTTTGCGCGAAATTTTGCGCGAAGCGCGTCAATTCAATGCCCGCGAATATCGTATATTGGGTTCGCAACAAGTCATTGATCTGTTTCTGGATGAGGAATCACAGGCCTTGGCACAGCTTTCCGACTTCATTGATAAACCTATCTCGCTGCAAGTAGAGACAATGTATAACCAAGAGCAATACGATGTCATCTTAATGTGAACTTGATGCGTTGTCCCTGAGGGTCATTTATAGTTCGACCTGCGTTTATTCAACGCGTTAAAAAATTCAAATTAACCAGGGAGAAAACATGCTTAAGAAAAAAATCATGGTTGTGCTTGCGGCGGTCTTTTTGGCGGGTAATGTTGCGGCAGAAGAGCATCATCATGCCGTCCCCACTGAGGATCATGCCGAACATCATGCACATTGGGCTTACGAGGGCGAAAATGGCCCAGCCAACTGGGATAAAGTCGATCCAAAGTTTGTCACCTGTAGCGCAGGCAAGAACCAATCCCCGATAAATCTGACTGGTTTTACCAAGGCTGAGCTGCAACCTATTAAGTTTGATTATCAAGTGGGGGGCGATGAGATTGTTAATAATGGACATACCATTCAAGTCAATTTCGCCGCTGGCAGTGCAATTGAATTGAATGGAGTGCGCTACGCACTCAAGCAATTTCATGCCCATGTGCCCAGCGAGAATCAAATCAACGGTAAATCATTCCCGATGGAGTTTCACTTTGTTCATGCCGATGCCGCTGGCAATTTGGCGGTGGTTGGGGTGATGGTAGAAGAAGGTGCGGAAAATCTAGGCTTAGACAAGGCTTGGAAAGCTATCCCAGAGCAAGTGGATGAAAAATTAACCTTGCGCGAGAATGTCTTTGACGAAGAATTGATGCCCAAAGACAAAGCCTATTATCGTTTCAATGGCTCTTTGACCACGCCACCTTGCAGCGAGGGCGTAACTTGGTTGGTGTTGAAGCAGCCTATTAGTGCATCCAAAGAACAAATCGAACATTTTGCCCATGTGATGCATCATCATAACAATCGACCGATCCAACCATTAAATGCTCGCTTGATTGTGGAATAATTTCCTACGTTCCCAATAAAAAAGCCAGCTCTGCTGGCTTTTTTATTGGGAGGCGGTGTTGTAAAGCAAGGCGGTGAGTGCCACTAAATCAGCGTGTGTTTCAGGATGTCGGCTGCCGCTGAAACGTGCATTTTCGGGCAGTACAATCATGTGCGTTTGTATCCCCGCGTCACTTGTCAGCGTGTAGCTTGGTACGTTTTCTGCGTGACCATTGATGCGTACTTGCCACTCCCCATCCGCAAATGCCAACTTATTTTTTAGCAAAAATAGCAGTACGGCTTTGGCATCATCAGAAAACAGCACAAGATTGATGTCCGATTCTGCGCCCGCCGAGCCGTTTAACACTGAACCTGTTAGATAGGGGTGAAACTCATTGAGCATTTGCATATTTGCCAACGCTGTTTCGCGGAGTTGGTGCAGTATCGTGGGGTGTGAGGATCGCCGATAGAGCAAGCGATAACTTTGTAGTGCTTCATCCACTTCTTGGTTGCTGGGCAGATGATGTGTGCCGATTGCGCCTAGCTGCTTAGCCGCCTTGCGCTTGGCCGTGGCGTGATCGGTAATGCCATCTTCCTCCATCAGTTTGGCGGCTTGGTGCGCGAGCTGTTCACGCATCAAGTCGCGTTTGTGAGCAAATTCTTTGGGCGACATGATGTTAGAGCAGCTGGTCCTTAATGGTCTCGCTCGGTTTGGCTTCTTCGGGTGTGGGAGCGGGGCGCGCCGAGGGTAGATTCTCCTGATAGAAATACTCGACTAATTCACCCGATTCATCTGGATGTCCGGCACTGTTGATACGTGCAGCAATCATATTATCAGGCATGGAGTAAGTCGCTTGTGGAACGTCTTTGAGGACTGTTGCCATGTAGTCTATCCAGATAGGTAAAGCGATACCGCCTCCCGTTTCTTTATCACCTAGACTGCGCGGTTGGTCAAAACCTATCCAGGAAATTCCCACAACGGTCGGTTGGAAACCGCAGAACCACGCATCGACAGAATCGCTGGTCGTACCTGTCTTGCCAGCAAGGTCTTGTCTGCCCAGTGACATCGCGCGGATTGCCGTGCCGTGACGCACCACATCCTGCATCATACTGACCATGCTAAAAGCATTGCGTACGTCAATCACGGCTTGAGCATTTTCGTTAGCCACAACAGGTTGCGCTTTGCGGAGGATTTTGCCGTGCGCATCTTCGATACGTTCAATGAAATAAGGCACAACACGATAGCCGCCGTTAGCGAATACCGAATAGCCTTGCAGCATTTGTAGCGGAGTAACCGAACCCGCACCAAGAGCCATGGTTAGGTAAGGCGGATGCTTGGCGGGATCAAAACCAAATTTGCTAATGTAGTCTTGCGCATATTGCGGTGTGATGGATTGCAGAATGCGGATCGAAACCATGTTCTTGGATTTTGTCAGTGCTTGACGCATACGCATCGGGCCTTCGAATTTCCCATCGTAATTTTTGGGTTGCCAAGGTTCGCTGCCCGTTTGTTCAGCATCAAATAGCAGCGGTGCATCGTTGATGACAGTGGCGGGGGTAAAGCCTTTTTCCAGTGAGGCAGAATAAATAAAGGGTTTGAAGCTGGAACCCGGTTGCCGCCAAGCTTGGGTGACGTGATTGAATTGATTGCGATTGAAATCAAAGCCGCCGATTAAGGCATAGATGGCACCATTCTGTGGGTTACCCGAGACAAAAGCGGATTCAACCTGGGGGAGTTGATTGATTTGCCATGCGCCCTTGTTGTCTTTATTTAGACGAATGATAGAGCCCACATTGATGCGTTGATTGAGGGGGGCTTTGTCGCTAAGAGCGCGTAGAGCGAAGCGTAAGCCATCGCCACTGACCTCGACTGTTTCGCCGCCCTTGCAATAAGCTTTGATTTGTTTGGGGGTGACAGATAAAACAACCGCTGGAATCAGGTCGTCGCCATCGACAAAATCTTGCATCCCCTCTTCGAGGTATTCCTCACTATTGCCTTTATTTAGATCTAAAAACCCCTCGGGCCCGCGATAACCGTGACGATGATCATAATCCAATACTCCTTTTCTAGCTGCTTGATAAGCAGCAACTTGGTCTTGTTGGCGGATGGTGGTGTAAATGTTGAAGCCTTGGGTGTAAGCGTCTTCTTGATATTTGCTAAATATTTCCTGACGCACCATCTCGGTCAAATAATCCGCTTTAACTGAGAATTCTTGATTGCCATGTTTAGCGACAAAAGGTTCTTGTTGCGCAAGATCAAACTGCTCATTGGTGATGAATTTGAGTTCATGCATACGTCGCAATACATAAAGCTGACGTAGTTTGGCGCGTTTGGGATTGACCACAGGGTTGTATGAGGAGGGAGCCTTAGGTAATCCTGCCAGCATGGCGGCTTCTGCAACAGTGAGTTGGTTGAGTGTTTTTCCGTAATAAATTTGTGCGGCGGAAGCAAAACCGTAAGAGCGTTGCCCCAGATAAATCTGATTGATGTATAGCTGTAGGATTTCGTCTTTGCTTAAACTGTGTTCGATTTTGAACGCTAGCAACATTTCATTGAATTTTCGCGTGAATGTTTTTTCTTTGGATAAGAAAAAATTACGTGCAACTTGCATCGTAATGGTGCTGGCACCTTGCTTGGCTCCTCCCGACGTAAAATTGGACACGGCTGCGCGCAATACGCCAACATAATCTACCCCGCCATGTTCATAAAAACGCTCATCTTCGGCGGCGAGAATGGCGTACTTCATCACATCGGGAACCTCTGAAATTTTTACCAGTGCGCGGCGTTCCTCGCCAAATTCGCCCAATAAAATGCCTTCTGCACTGTAAATGCGCATGGGGACTTTGGGGCGATAATCGGTCAATACCTCTAATG
>JAVHPV010000309.1:0-1511 GCA_036170775.1 Gallionella sp.
TCCGACAGACTCCTAGGTGCTGAATGAATATTTCAGATTCGAGCGGAAAGTTTATTTTCAACCTCGATAAAAGAGCCGGTATCCGCCAAGAAGCGAATAGTTCTGCCACCGAACCCAACCTCTGGACTTGTTTCATTTTTATCAACCGATAAAGTCAAAACCACGCCCAACCGAGGAGAGAGATTGTGACTTTTGCAAACCGCAACGATTTTTTCTTTGATGGGTTCTAGCTGCTTCACGATGACATCCGTTAAGGCAAAGACATCCACCTGCCCTTCTGCGGTCTCGGTTGAAATCTCCCATGAACTAATCACGGGTTTATCCAGACCGCTGTATGAGCCCGCTGCGTTGACGGAAGTCGGCTCTACACCAAGCAGGTGTGTGACATCGTCGGGATTAAAATGGTAACCCAGCAATGCAAAGTAAGCGCGTCCTTTATTCGATGCCAAGATAGTTTCCTCGTGAATGAAAATTTTATTTGAGTATAACGTACTGAAAGAGGTGTTCCCGTGTCGTTTGAACCCATACCAGAAAAGAAAAGAGATCCCAATAATCCTTGCCTGTTTTGCAAAGACCCGCGTGGGGTATCGCTACAGCATGAACTTGCTTTTAGTGCGCGTGATTCATACCCAGCGAGCTCGGGCCACACCCTAGTCATCCCGCGTCGACATGTTGCCAGTTTCTTTGAACTCACTGAGGAAGAAGTAGCCGCCTGCATGTCACTCATCAAAGAGGAAAAGAAACGCCTTGATGCGGAGTTCAAACCTGATGGCTACAACATTGGTGTCAACGTGGGGCAAGCAGGCGGGCAAAGCATTTTCCATGTCCACATTCACATCATCCCACGCTACCAAGGCGATGTTGAGAACCCCCAAGGAGGGGTACGCCATGTAATCCCTAAGAGGGGGCACTACACACGTTGACAACCCGTATAATTTCATCAGTAAAGTAAGAAGGGGTTAGCGTCCCTTCCCGTTTTTGTCCCACCGTTTTCTACAACCTAAGGAGATAGAATTATGAGTGAAGAAAAGAAACAATTTTGCCGCCCCAAAATTGCAGATGGTCACACACATCGAGTAACAACGCGTCAGAAAGAAATCGTGCCGGGACAGTTTTTTGTGGGCTATGAAACCACTTGGGAGCCAGTTCAAAAAGAAGTGCCATACACCACCCCCAAGAAGCCTTAAGGGGAACAGCAAAGAATATTCAGCCGCACGAGCCTGATTGGTCACGCGGCTGGAGTCCGCTTATTCTGAAAAATAAATCTTCTGATCCTCGCATCGGCCGCCCTACTAAGCAAAGCTTGCAATTATTTTTCATGGTGTGCTACGCCCCAGATTGTTTCGGTGAATTCGTCATCAGCACAGGCTTCAACGAACTCTATAATCTGCCAATAGACGAAATGAAAAAATACTCACCGACGACACGTCACGGATGCTATTTGGCTTTCGCTTCCTCAAGCAAGTGTGGTTCGGCGAACACAGCATCGCCATGCACCAAGAGTCAACCGC
>JAVHPV010000310.1:0-6944 GCA_036170775.1 Gallionella sp.
AAAAAAGGCGTGATGATTTCAGCGACGATGCGTTTGGCGGTGGCATCATTGAGCGCGCCTTCTAAGCCATAACCCACTTCGATACGCAGCTTGTGATCGTCCTTGGCAATGAGCAGCAACACCCCGTCATCCACGCCTTTGCGCCCCAACTTCCACGCTTCCGCCACGCGCATCGCATAGGGCTCGATCGCTTCAGGCTGTGTCGTGGGAATAATCAGCACGGCAAGCTGCGCGCCTTTTTGTTTCTCGAACGCAGCCAGCTTATTTTCTAGGGTTTGTTGTTGTGTAGCGTCAAGCGTTTGCGTGAGGTCAGTAACACGCTGCGTCAGCGACGGCACGGTCACTTCCGCCAGTGCCACACTGCTCAGGAATAGCGCGAATAACAGCACTCGCGCCCATAGGTTAGTCATTTTATTTGGCTGGAGCGAGGTCAGGCTGCACCACTTTAGGTGCGGAAAAGTCTACCGTCGGTGCGTGTGAAATTTCTTTCTCGTTTTCAACGGTGAAAGAAGGTTTGACGCTGTAGCTAAACATCATCGCGGTCAGGTTGGTGGGGAAAGAACGCGCCAACACGTTGTACTGTTTAACCGATTCAATATAGCGTTTGCGAGCCACAGTGATGCGATTTTCCGTGCCCTCTAGCTGCGCTTGCAAATCGCGGAACAAGCCATCGGCTTTTAATTGCGGATAGTTTTCCGTCACCATCATCAAGCGACTCAATGCCGACGACAGTTCCCCTTGCGCCGCTTGGAATTTAGAGAACGCTTGTGGGTCGTTTAACAATTCAGGCGTAGCTTGGATGCTGCCCACCTTGGCGCGTGCTTCGGTCACCCCAAGTAGCACATCCTTCTCATGCCCCGCATAACCTTTCACCACATTCACTAAGTTTGGAATCAAGTCAGCGCGGCGTTGGAACTGGTTCAACACTTCTGCCCAATCGGCCTTGACTTGTTCATCCTTAGTTTGAAAATCGTTGTAACCACAGCCCGTCAACAGCACCATAAGAACAGCCATCAGTACAGTACGCATCATTGTCTCCACAAAAAGTTAAACCGCTTGTCCCGCCGCATAGCCCGAAGCCCATGCCCATTGGAAATTATAGCCACCTAGCTGCCCTGTTACATCGACGACTTCACCGATGAAATACAAGCCAGGCACGGCATTGCATTCCATTGTTTTGGAAGATAACGCAGTCGTATCAATACCGCCACAGGTGACTTCCGCCTTGGTATAACCCATCGTGCCAGAAGGCGTGACTTGCCAGTCGTGTAATTGTTCTGCAATCAGTTTGCGCTGCTTATCGTTGTATTGATTGAGCGGGAGATTGCCCACCTTGCTACGCGCCGTCAATTGCTCACACCACACCTCAGCAAAGCTCTTGGCAAACCATTGCGTGAGGAAATTGCTGAGTTGTTTTTTGCTGCTCTTCTGTTCCGTTAACACCGCCAACATATCAACGTCAGGCAGCATATTGATATGTAACGGCGTGCCCTGTTGCCAGTAATTGGAGGCTTGCAAAATAGCTGGGCCGCTTAGTCCTCGATGTGTCACCAACACGTTTTCACGAAAAGCGTATTTGCCTGTGGTGACGATGGCATCGAACGACACGCCAGTTAAATCAGCATAAGCAGTCCAATCATCGGGGGCAAAAGTCAACGGCACTAAGCCTGCACGGAGCTTGGTGATGGGCACGCCAAATTGTTCCGCCACGTGATAACCGAAAGGGGTTGCCCCCGTTTTAGGAATCGACAATCCCCCTGTGGCAATCACCAAGGAAACAGCCTCAAATTCACCGCGTGAAGTGCTGACATAGAACTTGGCTTTCTTACCCAAGCCCTGCTCTTCACTGTAAGGGGTGTGCTTGATTTCTTCAATTTCACAATTCATAAAACGCTTTACCCCTGCCTCGTCGCATTCATTGCGCAACATGGCAATAATGGCTTCGGATGTGTCGTCACAAAACAACTGCCCCAACGTTTTTTCGTGAAAGCCTATCTTGTGCTTTTGTAACAGCGCAATAAAGTCATTCGGGGTATATCGCGATAAAGCGGATTTACAGAAATGGGGATTGCTAGAGATAAAATTTTCAGGCTTGCTATAGAGGTTGGTGAAGTTACACCGCCCCCCGCCTGAGATACGAATTTTTTCCGCGAGTTTTTTGGCATGGTCGAGCAACACCACGGAACGACCACGTTGCCCCGCTTGCAAGGCACACATCATGCCCGCCGCGCCTGATCCAATAATAATCACATCAATTTTCATCTTAAGTATTCCAGAGTAACTTGGTTGTGGCAGTGTCCACTGCGTTCAAATTCACTGATGTTTTCCAGTGTGGTTTGCGCAATGCTAGACAAAGCCTCGTGAGTAAAAAACCCTTGATGGCTGGTCATCAGCACATTGGGGAAAGTGAGTAATCGTTCAAACAAATCATCAGCGATAATTTGATCGGAAAGATCTTTGAAAAACAAATCGCCTTCTTGTTCATAAACATCCAAGCCCAAATAACCAATCTGTCCTGTCTTTAATCCCGCGATCACCGCCGAGGTATCAATGACTCCGCCGCGACTGGTGTTGATGAGCATCACACCAGGTTTCATTTGCGCCACCGCCGCCGCGTTGATGAGATGCAAGGACTGTTGGTTAAGCGGGCTATGCAAGGTAATGATGTCGCTTTGTGCATACAAAGCGGCCAAGCCGACATATTCCATTCCGAGACCAACACACTCAGCGTTAGGCTGCGGATCATAGCCCAGCAAGCGGCAACCCAAGCCGTGCAAGATGCCTGCCAATGCCGCCCCGATGCGCCCCGTACCAATAATCCCCACAGTCTTGCCGCGCAACTCAAAACCGAGCAAGCCCTGCAACGTAAAATTGCCATCACGCACCCGATTGTAGGCACGTGGAATATGACGATTCAGTGCCATGATTAACGCCAGCGCATGTTCTGCCACGGAATGTGGCGAATATGCGGGAACACGGACGACAGTAATACCCAGCGCATCCGCCACGGCCAAATCGACGTTATTAAAACCTGCGCAACGCAAAGCAATTAAGCGTGTGCCTTGGGCGAACAAGTGGCGCAATACCGTCTCGTTCAAAACATCATTGACGAACACGCACAGCGTCGGGAAACCCGCCACCATCTGATAAGTTTCCGCATTGAGACTGGCTGAAAAATAGCTCAGCTCATGCTGCGTAACTTGATTCGCCTGTTGCAAGAACTGACGGTCATAGGGCTGTGTGCTACAGACAGCAACTTTCATAATGCCCCCGCCTGATGCTGATTAACCAAGGCGGTGACGGCACTTCGATAAGCGACCCAATCGACTGCGCCGCTGTTGTTGTGCTCACCGCCTTCAATGAGTAGCAAAGTTTTGGGCTGCGGGGCTGCGGCATAAAGTTGCTGCGCCATTGCAACGGGCACACGCTGATCCCAAGTGCCGTGAATGAACAATACGGGGAGCTGTAACTGCGGCACTTTACGGATGGAATCAAAACGTTGATGCAGTAAAAAATCCACTGGCAAGAAGCCATATTGCAGTTCACCCATCGCCTGCATGGAGGTAAAGGTGCTTTCTGTCACCAAACCTGCGGCATCACCATGATGGCTGGCAAGCTCTATGGCAATTGCGCCGCCAAGAGAATGCCCATAGATAAAAATTTGTGCGGCAGGCAAGCCGCGCACCGTACGCAGATATTGCCACGCCGCTTCAGCATCCTCATACACTTTGCTTTCATTGGGTGTCCCTCCTGTGCTTAAACCAAAGCCACGATAGTCTATGAGAAACACGTTGTAACCCAGATCATGCAAGCGTTTGGTGTGTTCTAGATTGTTGCCAATGTTGCGATAGTTGCCGTGTAGATATAAAAATACAGGCGCATTTTGCTGCGCCGAGGGCACCCACCACCCTTGTAACTCGCCCCGCTCCGCGCCATTGCCAACGGGAATACGTATAGCGTCATAGCGCATTCCCAGACGCTCTGGCGTGGTTTGTATCAAGGGTGATGGTTCAAAGACATGCTCAATCTGCGTGTCCCATAGATAGACACAGGCCGCTAGATATGCTCCGCCCAACAGCAATAGCCCCGTGGTAAATCGCCGCAGCCAAGGTTTTTTCAGCAGACTCATGTGTTACTCGCTGATTCTAATGTTTGCCATAAGCAGTTGCCTTTACTGGCCTTGGCAATGTCCACAAGTTGCTGAATATGTGCGGCCATTTCTTCCTCGCTGGGCGGTAATACCCGCAAACTGGGACGCGCCGCATCCAAACTCAAGGTGGCGACACTACGGGGAGACGGTGCGGCATCGTCGCCCAGCAAACTATGCTGACCACGCGTCATGGCGAAATACACTTCCGCCAGCAACTCGGTATCAAGCAAAGCTCCGTGCAAGGTACGGTGGGTATTGTCTATCTCATAGCGACTGCACAAAGCATCCAAGCTATTTTTTTTGCCTGGGTGCATGTCGCGCGCTAACTTGAGCGTATCCAACACTGTATTTTGCAATGGGGGCAAGCCCAGCAGTTGCAATTCATGGTTCAGGAATCCCATATCAAATGGGGCGTTATGAATCACCAGCTCGGCATCGGCAATAAATTCTAAAAAACTCGGCACGATGTCGGCAAATTTAGCTTCGTTCTGCAAGCGTTCATAAGTCAAACCGTGTACCGCCGCCGCACCCGCATCAATCTCACGTTCGGGATTAAGGTAGCGATGAAAACGGCGCAGCGATACTTTGCGTCCATCTAATTCAATGGCGGCCAATTCAATCACGCGATGCCCTTGTTTCGGGTCTAGCCCGGTGGTCTCCGTATCCAAGACGATTTTACGCATTCCCCTGCCCCTGTATCAGTTCCACGCCACGATTCGCCAACGCATCAGCGCGCTCGTTGTCAATATGTCCCGCATGACCTTTGACCCAGATCCACTCAATGTCATGCTGCACCACCAACGCATCCAAGTTCCGCCACAAATCTTCATTTTTGACAGGCTTTTTATCTGCGGTCTTCCAGCCGCGCTGTTTCCAACCTGGCAGCCATTCGGTAATGCCTTGCAACACATATTTGGAATCAGTATGCAATTTAATCTGGCAGCGACGTTTCAAAACGGACAACGCCGAAATTGCCGCTAACAACTCCATTCGATTATTGGTGGTATGCGCTTCGCCACCGAACAGCTCACGCTCACGACCTTTGCTACGCAGCAATGCGCCCCAACCACCCACACCAGGATTACCTTTACACGCACCATCGGTAAATATCTCCACGACATGCTCACTCGCACTGGTTGCTTTATTCATTGTTCATCCGTGTTGTTGCGTTGGGTCATTTTGCCATTCAGTTTGGGGGCAACGGGCAACAGTTTTTGCACCAAACGCTTATCCCATTGTGGTTTGATGGGATGTACGCCATGCACCCGTTTGATCGCATGCAAAAAATATAGGCCACCGCCCCCCTTCCACCAGCGCGCCCCTGCGGCCTCCAAACAAGCACCGCGCGCTAACCATTTAGCTTGCTGAAACGGTGGCGCATAGGCCGCAAAATGCCCCCCCACCACTTCCAAGCCAAGCAATGCCAACCAATCTTTAAGGCGATACAAAGCAACAAAGTTGCCACACCAAGGATAGCCTTCCTTACGTCCTAAAGCGCGATGCAGCCCCCACAAACTGAAAGGATTAAAACCACTAATCAGCAGACTCCCTTCAGGCATCAATACACGTTCGGCTTCACGTAAAATCTGATGCGGATGTTCGGCAAACTCCAACAAATGCGGCATCAGCAACATATCCAAGCTGCCACTCGCGAAAGGCAGCTCCTCGTTACACAAACGCACATTCGCACCAACAACACCATCACCTGTAAGGTGTAATGCGATACGGCTAGTACGCAAAAAATCATGCTCTACCAAACCCAATTGCACCGCGTTATAACCAAAAATATCGCTCACGCTACGATCAAAATAAGCTTGCTCACGCGCCAGCACATATTCCCCTTGTTGGGTAGCAAACCATGCGCTCAAACTTTTTGCAGTTACCTTACAATTCGGCATCGTCCACTCACTCAATTCACCCGTGTTTAAAATCACTGCCATCAAAGCGTTCAATGACAACTACATCTGGGCAATCCATGACAATCGTCAAGCTTTACTGGTAGACCCTGGCACAGCACCCCCCGCATTAGAGTTTCTAACGACCCAAGAGCTGGATTTGTGCGGGATACTGATTACACACCGCCACCATGACCATATCGGCGGTATCGAAAAATTGCGCGAAGTATACAACGTGCCCGTGTATGGGCGGCGACATCCGCTCAATCCACGCATTACCCACACACTCCAGGAAGGAGACATTCTAGAGTTTGCCGATTTCAATTTAACCTTCGACATCATCGAAATTCCTGGACACCTCGATGACCACATCGCCTACCTCGCCCCCAACTTGGCTTTTTGCGGCGACGTACTATTTGGTGCAGGATGTGGCAAAAATTTTGAAGGCAGTACGGGACAACTCCAGCACTCCTTGCAACGCTTGGCGCAACTGCCCGATACCACCCAAATGTATTGTGCGCATGAATACACTGCTGCTAACTTACGCTTTGCCCTTGCCTGTGAACCGCACAACATAGCGATACAACAGCGCATCGTAGCAACGCAACAAGCACTCGCACAAAACCACCCTACCGTCCCCTTTAGCATCGCCTTGGAACGAGAGACCAACCCATTTCTACGCTGCCGCGCACCCGAGTTAATCCGCACTTTGCTGCAACGGGGTTTAACGGATGCCACTGAACTGGGGGTTTTTACAGCCTTACGCACTTGGCGTGATCGTTTTTGATTGCGGCAAAACTAGTTCTAGTTTATTCTTCGCGCCCTTTCGGAGAGGTGGATGAGTGGTTTAAGTCGCACGCCTGGAAAGCGTGTTTGGGATAATATCCCAACGGGGGTTC
>JAVHPV010000311.1:0-1507 GCA_036170775.1 Gallionella sp.
GAACTGAATTGCCTAGCCTGATCAAAATTGATCTGACCTGTTAATTCACTCAAAAGCAAATTTTGCATTTCTAATTTGCCATGACTCAGTTCGACTTGCGCAATGGCATATTTTTCGTTATCCGCAACCTGCCGCAGCCACTCAACAATTTGCGGTAAGGCCTGTCCGTTAATCTGCACCCCTTGTAAATTAAGCGTATGGATAGGTTTGTTGGCTGAAAATAAAGAACCCAGAGAAAACTCAAGCTGCGCTTGATCCAGATGTAATGGCTTCGTCTCGCCAATCACAACATCTCTTAAGGTTAGCCTAGGGGTGGGCAATAAGCGGCCAGAAACTTGACCTATGCGTATAGGTTGCTTGGTTTTCTCAGTCACGATTTGGGCTATTTTATCGGCATAACCTTGCATCGGAACAAGCATCGGAATTACAAACAAACTCATGCTGAACAACAGCAGTGAACCTGCTGCGACTTTCCACCACGAAATCGGTTTGCGACGTTTATGTTTAAGTGCAACCGCTTTCACGCCCTCGGCCTGTGCTTCAGCTTTGCTTTGCGCATCTTGCTGTATCGCATGATCGGCATTGATTTTTGCCGTTTCTAACGCACGCTGCTCGGCAACCGCCCATGCTTTTGCCTGAGCAGAGGCCAGCAATTTATTTTCCTCGGTACTGGCTTGGCGTTCATTGGCTACACTTGGGGGCGCAGGAGTTGCTGTCGCCACATGGCTCGCTACTTTGCTATTTTGCTTACTTTGCGTCGCAGGAAGCTCCGCTATCTTGACAGGTGTTGGTGAGTCAAGCGCATTATTACGAGGTGCAATTTTTGCAGGCTGCTTCGGCGCAATCGAAGGAGGCGTATCTTTGGGAAAATCTAGGATAAATGGATCAAGTTTTATAATGTCCGTATCTGAAGCAACGCTAGATGAATGCGATTTCCCCTCGACAGGCCCAACATCAATCAACTCATAAACTTGATGATCACGTTTATGTTTATCCTTCAGAGTGCCGCGATACTCAAACATCGCCGCATATTCATCACTCAAACGCGAGATAAAATCATAGTAAGAACTTGAGATATAAATCTGATCGTCCGACGCAAAGCCCATCACACGTTGAGCGTCATTGATACCATCACCCAGCATATTGCTTTGCCCATTCATATCTTTAACGATATTGATAGGGCCTAGATGAATGCCAATACGTACCGTCAAATCAGGATAATCCCGATGTTGGTTCGACAATACAGCCTCACGAAACTGGGTGGCGACTACTATCGCATCCTCCGGGTGATGTATAAACCCGATTGCCGCGCCATCCCCTGTATCCAAGATAATGCGCTCACCTTCACCCAGCGAATTTAAACAATCCGTCAACAGCTGGTTGAATTGATTTTTTACGATAATCTGCTTGTTCACTGACAGTTTGGTATATCCAACCACATCAAAGAACAACACTGTGGCACTAGTCGAACGCGCACTCATCTCAGTACTCGTTCTAATTTTGTTCG
>JAVHPV010000312.1:0-1505 GCA_036170775.1 Gallionella sp.
CGATTGCATGGCCATTTTTTATCAGGGAGAAAAAATGAGAACCAAACAGACCTACCAAGCGATCCTGGTGCTGGCACTGTCGGCAAGTTGTGCTGCGGTTGCAGCTGAAGCGACCGTGACCGATTCGGATCGCATCGAGCAATATCGCGAGATGATTAGCGACGGTAACCCAGCCGAGTTCGACGAGATGCGCGGCGAAGAGTTGTGGAAGAAAGCGGCAGGGCCGAATAAAGTCAGTCTGGAGCAATGCGATCTAGGCAAAGGTGCGGGAGTAGTGAAGGGCGCGTATGCCGAACTGCCGAAGTATTTCAAAGACACGAACAAGGTGCAGGATTTGGAATCGCGCTTGTTGACCTGCATGACGACCCTGCAAGGTTTTACTGAAGACGAGGTTGCTGCCAAGCCTTTCGCCAGTGATAAGAAAGCATCCGACATCTCATCCTTGGCGACCTATGTGGTGGGGCAATCCAAAGGCATCAAGATGGCGGTCTCGACCAAGCATCCGAAAGTCAAAGAGTCATATGAAATTGGCAAACGCATCTTCAATTATCGCGCTGGCCCTTATGATTTCGCTTGCTCCACCTGCCATGCCACGAGCGGTGTACGCATCCGTATGCAAGACCTGCCCAACCTGAGCCATAACAAGAAAGACGCACAGACGGCCTATACGACTTGGCCTGCCTATCGTGTATCACAAGGGCTGACACGTTCGTTCCAATGGCGTTTGAACGACTGCTTCCGTCAACAACGCTTCCCGGAACCCAAGTTTGCATCCGAGGCGACGGTCGCATTGACCACATTCTTGGCCGTTAGCGCGAACGGTGCTGAATATGCGGGCCCAGGTCTGAAACGATAGTTCAACATTCGCGTAGCGATGCATTTGCCTCCTCGCCCGCATGTGGGATAACCAGCGACTTGCACAGCTTTACCGTGCTTAGTCGAATGGCTAGTAGTTCCATCAGAGGATTGAGGCGAGGGAAGTACGCAGTTAATTTAATTTATCAGGACAGGTAATTTTCCGAGTCCGTTAGGGGATATGAACATGAATGCAAAATTGATGATGAGCATGACCGTTTCCGCCGTCTTTGCGTTAGCGACCGCGCCTGTGCAAGCGGCAGACCTAGATGCCAAAGCCACTGAAATCGTGAAACGTGATTTTCGTGACAAAGGCATCGCCAAGGCGACTCGCGTGAACCAAGACGAACTGCAGGCAGCCTGTAGCAAGTACGTTGACGAACTCCCACCCAAACTCAAAGCCAAGCTGGAAGCCAAAGAAGCAGCGGCCATTAAATTTCCCGCAGATGGCAAATTTATGGGCGATTGGAAAGCGGGTGAAAAGTTAGCGCAAAGTGGCAAGGGAATGACATGGAGCGACAAGCCAGAAGACGTGCCGGGCGGAAATTGTTACAACTGCCATCAATTAGCCCCGCAAGAAATCGCCTTCGGCACGATAGGGCCGAGCCTGACAGGATTTGCTAAGAAACGCGGCAACGGCGAGGACATCC
>JAVHPV010000313.1:0-6905 GCA_036170775.1 Gallionella sp.
AAATGGTGGGGCTTTTTGCTTCCTATCGTCATCAAATCTATGTGTCATCAGGGGCGTTTCCGCGATGGATGCTAAGCGCGATCAATTCCCCACGGTTTAATTAACGTATGTTTGATCTGCAAGTGATCGAGGATGCGTGCAACGACAAAGTCCACCATGTCCTGAATGCTTTGCGGATGGTTATAAAACCCAGGATTGGGCGGCATAATGATGGCTCCGGCATGTGAGAGTTTGAGCATGTTTTCCAAGTGAATGCTAGAAAATGGCATCTCGCGGGGGGCGAGAATAAGTGGTCGATGCTCTTTTAGCATCACATCTGCAGCGCGCGTGATTAAATCGTCGCCGATGCCCGTGGCGATCTTACCTAATGTCCCCATTGTGCAAGGACACACCACCATTGCATCGCTTGGATTCGAGCCTGATGCCATTGGGGCATACCAATCCTGAATACCAAACACCTTAAGTTCACCGCTAAATTTACCGAATAATTCCCCAAAAAAATTCTCTGCATCTTGTGGGCGATTGGGCAGCGAGAAATCAAGTTCTTGTTTGGCGACCATTTGCGCGGCTTGCGAGTACACTAAATGAACATGCTGACCCTGTTGTAATAGGCACTCAAGTAATCGTATGCCGTAAGGTAATCCAGAGGCTCCCGTTAAGGCTAAGCTAATCGTTTTTATCATGAGATTTAAGTGTCGGGTGTATTTAAGAGGCGCGCTGCTAACAGTCCATTCAGCGCGCCAAAAAATAGTGCAGCAGCGGCAAAAATAGGAAACAGAAAAATGATGCCGCTGTGTGGAATCAACCAGACATAGACAACCAGCATCTGCCCCGCGATATGTGCAAATGCCGCACAAATACTATGCGTCACCGCACCAAACCAGCGTTCGGGTAGTTGCCAAGTAATCGCCAGCATGGCTAAGCTGCATAGGGCACCTGATAAACTTAAGAAAAACCCCGGTGCAAACAAATTGCCGAATAAGATGCTACCTGCAATGACTCGCAACAAGGATACCCAAGCTGCTGCGCGCCAGCCATAGCGAACTAAAACCACTAGGGTGACAATATTGGCGATACCCGGTTTTACCCCAGGCAATGGCGAAGGCAGCGCGCCTTCAATAATACTCAGTACTAAAGCAATCGCAGCCATCTGCGCAATATGATGGTCGCTCGGCACCGTATGTAAAATCCGCGCGCCTTGCTCATTTTCTGTATGTGAACGTGATGGATTAGTAGTTGAGGCTGTCATATTTTTTCGTTCCCCCCAATAGCTCAACACTGACTTCATTCGGCAAGCAAATAGCGATTTCCCCTGCTCGTTCTAGCCAACCTTGGCGTACACAATACTGTCTAGGGCTTGGGTCTGCGGTGATGCGGGCTTTGCGTTTGGCGATGGTGATGACGCTGATGCCCAGCGGCCCTTGCACTTCAATTTGCTGGTCACGAGCCAGAGGTACTTCACGGAATATTTTTCCGCCTTGCCGAATGATAGCCTTATCGGCAAGATCGCTGTGCCAAGCACTGAGCGTAACCCAAATAACCGCGCAAAAAGCGCATAGCAAGGTTACCCCATCCCCTATCTTGATTACGTCACGGGGTAAAAGCGACATGGGTTTACAAACTTAATTCGCGGTGGCGAACCAGCACTTGCTGTTGTGCCAAAAAATGTTCTGCCAATTTTTCTGCTAGGTACACCGAACGGTGTTGCCCCCCCGTACAACCAATGGCTACTGTCAAATAATTACGGTTGTCGGCTACATAACTAGGCAGCCAGTTAGCTACAAAAGCTTGTATGTCATGCAACATTTGTTGTACTTGCGGCGTGCGATTGAGAAACTCAATGACAGGGGCATCACGCCCAGTGAGGGGGCGCAGCTGCGGGTCATAATGTGGATTGGGTAGGCAACGCACATCAAACACCAAATCTGCATCCAGCGGAATGCCATGTTTGAAGCCAAAAGTTTCAAACAACAGCGTCAAACGCGTACGATCGACTTGGATAAACTGCTTAATCCAAGCTCGTAGTGCGTTGGCATTCAACTCGGTGGTGTCGATGTGATGCCCTACGTTGCTAATTTCAGAAAGCATGTTGCGCTCTAGGGTGACGCACTCAGGTAGGGTTTTTACGCCGTCACTCAGGGGATGCAGACGGCGCGTTTCAGAAAAGCGTTTGACTAAGGTGCTGCTTTGCGCATCTAGATAGAGTACGTGAACAGCAAGTTCTTTTTGTATCAGTTGCAGCAAGATGGCGGGTAGTTGTTGCACACTATGCGCGCTGCGCACATCAATGCTCACCGCGATATTGCGATAACCCGCTGGAAGGAGATGCTCGATCAAACTGATAAGCAGTTCAGAAGGTAAGTTATCAACACAATAAAAACCACTGTCTTCCAGTGCGTTGAGTGCAACGCTTTTCCCCGATCCTGATAAACCGCTGATCAAAAAAACTTGCACGCTCAATCCTCCTGTAGCATTTGATCGTGTCGGGCAATAAATTCTTGCATGGTATTGATGCCGCGTTGCTGCAATACAAAGTTGCGTGCTGCAGCTTCGACTAACACCGCCAAATTGCGTCCCGCTACCACAGGAATGTTCACTGTGCTGATTTTTACTCCTAAAATTTTCTGATGGGTCGCATTCAAAGGTAGGCGTTCAACTTGCGATAAATCACCGCCAGGGGGGCGGTGTAAATGCACCACCAGCTTGAGACTTTTTTTGCGGCGCACGGCAGTTTCGCCAAACATAGTACGGATGTTGAGTACGCCCAAACCACGGACTTCAAGGAAATCGCGCAGCAGCATCGGGCAACGGCCTTCCAAGGTATCTGGGGCAATGCGATGTAGCTCAACGATGTCATCCGCAACTAGACCATTGCCACGTGTGATGAGCTCTAAGCCTAATTCGCTTTTGCCGACCGCACTCTCGCCCGTAATCATCACACCCACGCCGAGTACGTCCAAAAACACCCCATGACGCGTTGTTGATTCGGCGAGTTCTTTGGCTAGGTAATGGCGGATTAGCCACATCAAATGCACGCTGGGCTTGGGTGATGCAAACAAGGGGATATGGGAAAGGTTAGCGAATTCGATGAGCTCGGTGGGAATGTCATTCGTACCCGCAACAATCAAACAAGTCGCACCGCTGTGTTCAATTTGTCTGAAAGCCACTTCGCGCGCCGCAACATCAAGTTCGCGCAGATAGTCTAGCTCAATGCTACTCAGCACCTGCACCCAGTTGGGGTGAATTAAATTGAGATGACCAATCAGTCCTTTGCTGGAAGCTTCAACTTCATCGCTATTGATAAAATGATCCACCCCATCCATGCCCGCGACGCGTGAGAGGGCGAGTCTTTCTTGCTTGTCCTCAAACAGTTGGCGAATATTGACTTGAGCCATTAGTCGGCTTTCCAATCATAAAACATTTGATGAATGCTGGCGGCATCGCTGCATTCTTGTAAGCGATTGCGGAATTGGCTATCACTGAACATCTGCGCCAATTCCCCCAGAATCTGCAAGTGAATATCGGTAGCGCGCTCTGGCACCAGCAACACAAAAATGAGTGTAACGGGTTCGCCATCGGGGGCATCAAAAGGAATGGGATGGCTGGTTTTTACAAAAATGGCGGTTGCATCACGTAATTTGGCGATGCGCCCGTGAGGAATAGCGACACCTTGCCCCAAGCCGGTTGAGCCAAGTTTTTCACGGGCAAATAAACTATCGAAAACCACGCTACGGGCGATTTGCTGATTATTCTCAAACAACAAGCCGACACGTTCAAAGACGCGTTTTTTACTGGTTGATTCGGCATCCAACAAAATGTTATCGGGAGCCAAGATTTTGCTAATAAGGTTCATGGTCGTAACCAAATAAAAAATAGGCGGCATTGCTGCCGCCTGGGTAAGTGTTACTCGACTACGGGATGTTGACCAGATTCATCATGGCGACGTGCGGCAAGTTTTTCTTTGTGCTTTACCACTTGACGATCTAACTTATCGACCAAAATATCAATCGCAGCATACAGATTCTCATCTTCACATTCTACGAAGACATCTTTGCCGCTCATGTGTACGGTGGCTTCGGCTTTTTGTTGCAGTTTATCGACTGAGAGAATGATATTGACATCAATGACACTGTCAAAATGACGTTTAATCTTGCCGAATTTTCCGCTGGTATATTCACGGATAGCTGGAGTAATTTCCAAATGGTGTCCGGTGAGATGTAGGTTCATTTTATGCTCCTTTTTTTAGAGTGATTTACGGAGGTTTACCGGGGGTATATGTAAGGCTTCCCGATACTTTGCTATGGTACGCCGAGCAACAACAATGCCCTGCTGTGCCAAGATTTCTGACATACGACTATCAGTCAGAGGTTTGCGGGTGTCCTCCGCGCTGACCAATTGCTTGATCAGTTCGCGTATGGCGGTGGAGGAACAGATGCCGCCGCTTTCCGTGGCTAAACTGCTGCCAAAGAAATACTTGAATTCATAGATGCCACGAGGGGTCAGCATAAATTTCTGTGTAGTGCTTCTAGATACTGTGGATTCATGTAGCTCCAGTGTATCAGCGATTTCGCGCAATACCAGAGGGCGCATGCCGATTTCGCCATGTTCGAGAAAATTGCCTTGCCGCTCTATGATCGCTTGAGCAACGCGCAAGATGGTATCGAAACGCTGTTGTAGATTTTTAATCAGCCATTTGGCTTCTTGCAAGCGCGAGTCCAACGGGGATGTGCTTTTCTCGTTGCGCTGTTGTAGCAAATGGGCATACATTTGATTAACGCGAATCTTGGGCATTGCTTCGGGATTGAGGCGTGCGCGCCAAATCCCTTTGTGTTTTTCGACGAGCACATCGGGAACGACATAATCGGCAACGCTATAGTCAAATGCCGAGCCTGGTTTTGGGTTGAGCGCAGCAATTAAATGCTGTGCGCTACGTAATTCTTCGTCATTACAGTGCAACAAGCGTTTGATTTTGGCGAAATCATGCGCAGCCACTAAGTCGATATGCTGGCTGACTAGGCAAATTGCCAGCTCGCGTTGCGGGGTATCTTCGGGCAGAGCTTTTAATTGCAAGGCGAGGCATTCGGCTAGATTGCGCGCCCCTAAGCCCGCTATATCTAAATGTTGCAGTTGCACTAATGCCGTTTCTAAGTCATCCATGCTGATGCCTAGTTCGACGGGGAGCATCTCGGCCAGATCGGTTAAATCTTGCGCAAGGTAACCATTGTCATCCAGCGCATCTATCAGTAATCCCACAATGTGGCGATCCCGCACATCAAGTCCGCAAGTGGTGAGTTGTTGCTGTAAATGTTCACGCAGCGTGGCTTTTTCTTCAGCTTGCTCGGGGAAAGACTCATCCTCGTCGTCATAATTACGCAAGGTTCCGCTGTTTTGCCAGTCCGTAGCATCATTGCTGAACGTGTCGGTATCATAATTCTCGGCCGCAGTGTCTGACTGGGTTTCAGTGGGGGAGGCCGTCGCTGTTGATGAATTGGCAAGCTCCGTAGTGTGAGCGAATACAGGCGTATCTTCAGCCAGTTCCAGCATGGGATTTTCGTCCAACATGCGCGCCACTTCCTGATGAATATCTTGCGTGGAAAGTTGCAGCAAGCGGATAGCTTGCTGCAACTGCGGCGTGAGCGTCAGTTGTTGGGATAGGCGGAGTTGTAATGCGGGTTTCATTGCTTCAGTGGCTTAAATTCTGCGCGGCTTGTTGGCGTTTTACAGCTTGAAATGCTCACCTAAATAGACTTTTCTTACGGCTTCATTATAGATGATTTCATCAGGTGTACCTTCGGCCATCACAGCCCCCGCATTGATGATGTATGCACGGTCACAAATGCCTAACGTTTCACGGACGTTGTGGTCGGTAATTAACACGCCGATGTTGCGTTCTTTGAGGAAACGGATGATTTTTTGAATGTCGATCACGGCAATTGGATCGACTCCCGCAAAAGGTTCATCAAGCAAAATAAATTGGGGGTTGGTGGCCAGTGCGCGGGCAATTTCGACACGTCTACGCTCCCCCCCAGATAGGCTAATGGCGGTATTGTCACGGATATGGCTGATATGCAAATCTTCCAGCAAGGCATCAAGGCGATTGTGTAACGCATCATCGTCTAGGTTTTGCAGCTCCAGTACCGCTTGAATGTTTTGCGCCACACTGAGGCGGCGAAATATCGATGCTTCTTGGGGGAGGTAACCCAGCCCCATGCGGGCACGACGATGGATCGGCAAATGGGTAATGTTCTGTTGGTCGATAAAAATCTGTCCACCATCGGTGGCAACCAAGCCGACGATCATATAAAACGAGGTGGTTTTACCCGCCCCATTAGGGCCGAGTAAACCAACCACTTCGCCGCTTTTGATGGACAGCGAGGCATCATGCACCACGGTGCGCGCGCCATACGTTTTTTTCAGTCCCACTGCGCGTAATTCACTCATGGTTATTCAGCGGGCGACAAAGTGTCGCTAGATTGGATGGGAAGTGTTTCAACCTTGCGCGGAGCCGCGACGGAGGTTTTAGCTTTGGGTTGCAACACTGCATGTACCCGTTTGGGTAAGGTGCTGACACTGCCAGTTGCGCCACTATTTACTTGAAAAATATCGGTTTTTTGGTTGTAAGTGATGTGTTCGCCACGAATATCATCCAGTTGCCGTTTAACTTGGGCGCGCCCATAAAAATCCACCGTTTCAGCCAGTGTGTCATATTCAATGCGCTCACCATGCCCTTCTACATACTCGTCTAGACCCTCGCGTTTTTGCCGAAAGCTGGCGGTTTTGCCATACGCCGTACCGTGTTTGTAGCCGTTTTTGTCTTCTGTGACGACAATCTTGTCCGCCATGATCAACATCGTGCCTTGGCTCAATTGCACATTGCCGAGGAAGGTGCTGATTTGTTGCGCGTC
>JAVHPV010000314.1:0-1488 GCA_036170775.1 Gallionella sp.
GCCGCAAGGCGCGTTTTTCATGGCTATCGCAAAGTGGCTGCCGTGTATAATTCGTGCTCCTTGGCGCGCTGTGTTGCCGCTATTCATTCTAGTTATCGGGCATGATAAAAAAATTCATAAAGCGCGTCTTCCGTAAGACCCCAAAAACTAAACAAGTGGGTAATGCTCAGGTGATTCCATTTGCATTACATGGGGTGGCGCGTGAGCAAATTAGCTATGGCTCGAAAAAAGTGACAGATGCTTTGCAGGCTGCGGGTTACCAAGCTTGGGTGGTGGGAGGAGCAGTGCGCGATTTGTTGCTAGATAAGACCCCCAAGGATTTTGATGTGGCGACCGATGCCACGCCTGAAGAGGTACGTCGCGTGTTTCGTCGTTCACGCATTATCGGACGACGCTTCCGTTTGGTGCATGTGATGTTTGGTGAGGAGCTGGTCGAAGTTTCTACTTTCCGCCGCATGATTGACAATGAGGATGCGCAGACCGATGAGCATGGGCGGCTGTTGCGCGACAACGAATTCGGCGATCAAGAGCAAGATGCTGCGCGGCGTGACTTTACCGCCAATGCTTTGTTCTATAACCCTACAACGCAAGAGATTGTTGACTACCACGGAGGTTATGCTGATACACGTAATGGTGTGTTGCGGATGATTGGTGATCCAGAAGTGCGGTATCGTGAAGATCCTGTGCGGATGCTGCGTGCCGTTCGGTTGTCCGCCAAGCTGGGGATTAAGCTGGATGCTGCGACACGCGCACCCATCGCAACCATGAAAGGCTTGCTTGACAATGTTCCCGAGGCTCGGTTGCTTGATGAAGTATTGAAGATGCTGCTGTCGGGACGCTCGGTGGAGTGCATCGTCAAGCTGCGTAAATTGAATTTACATCACGGCTTACTGCCGTTACTGGACGTTATCCTAGGGCAACCGATGGGCGAAAAATTTGTCATGTTGGCGTTACGCAATACCGATGATAGATTGAGCCAAGACAAGCCCGTTTCCCCCGCTTTTTTGTTTGCGGCTTTGCTTTGGCATGAGGTATTGGCAGCTTGGAAGTTGAAAGTGCAGCAAGGACAGCGTCCTGTTGGCGCAATGCATGAAGCAATGGACGAGGTGCTCGCTAAACAAAAAGCCAAGTTAGCGATTCCGCATCGCCATGATGCGGTGATGAAAGAGATTTGGTTGTTGCAGCAACGCTTTGAACAACGCTCGGCGCAACGTCCGTTCCGTTTGTTGGAGCAGCCACGTTTTCGTGCGGCATTTGATTTCTTGTTGTTGCGCTGTGCGAGTGGCGAAGTGCCTGACGAATTAGGTTTGTGGTGGGATGAGTTCCAGCAGGCCAATGCGGTGCGTCAAGCAGAAATGTTGCAGCCTGCGGGGGCGAGTGAAAAAAAACGGCGACGCAAACCGCGTAAAAAACCTGCCACGCAGGCTGCTATACAAAATTCTGAGCAGAACGAATAATGCCGCACATTGCTTTCATTGGGCTGGGGAG
>JAVHPV010000315.1:0-6797 GCA_036170775.1 Gallionella sp.
GGATCGTTGTACATCAAGGTTTTGACCTTGGCGTAATCATCGCTGCTGCCGCCTTCAACCATGTAGCAGGACAGCGTGAACGGGCTGCCCGAAAATCCGATTAGGGGAATGCGGCCATCCAAAGATTTACGAATTTGGCTTACCGCATCGGTGACATAACGCAGATCTTTGTCGATGTCAGGGACGCGCAATGCCATGATTTCCGCTTCCGTACGCAATGGGCGTTCAAACTTGGGGCCTTCGCCATCGGAGAAGTACAGCCCTAAGCCCATCGCATCAGGCACGGTCAAAATATCCGAGAATAAGATCGCCGCATCAAGAGGAAAACGATCCACGGGTTGCAAGGTGACTTCGGTGGCGAAATCGGGGTTTTTGCATAAGCCCAAAAAGCTACCCGCACGTTGGCGGGTGGCGCGATATTCAGGTAAAAAACGACCTGCTTGACGCATCATCCACAAAGGGGTGTATTCGGTGGGTTGGCGCAATAAGGCGCGCAAGAAAGTGTCGTTTTTAAGTTTGAAGTTCATTATTATTTTCCGAATTTAATTGGCATTGTAGGTCGGGTTGCAACCCGACCTGGACTCATGCTTAACGAGGTAACACAGAACACCCCATGAGGAACTCGTCCACCGCACGGGCGCATTGACGACCTTCGCGGATAGCCCATACGATCAAGGATTGACCGCGACGCATATCGCCTGCCGCAAACACTTTGGCAACATTGGTTTGGTAGCAGCCCACGCCTTCGGTACTCGCCTTAACGTTATTGCGTGCATCTTTTTCTACGCCGAAAGCGTCTAGCACTTTTTGCACGGGATTCACGAAGCCCATCGCCAAGAACACCAGATCGGCTTTGACTTCGAACTCCGTACCAGGCACTTCCGCCAGTTTGCCTTCCTTGAACTCAACGCGCACGCACAGCAGCTTTTCTAACTTACCGTTGCTACCCAAGAATGCTTTGGTGGACACCGACCAGTCACGATTTGCTCCTTCTTCATGTGAGCTAGAAGTGCGCAACTTCATCGGCCAATTTGGCCATACCAATGACTTATTTTCTTTTTCGGGCGGTTTAGGCATCACCTCGAATTGCGTGACTGATAGCGCACCTTGACGATTTGAAGTGCCGACGCAATCTGAACCTGTGTCGCCACCTCCAATCACCACCACGTGTTTGCCCGTGGCGCGCACTTGTTCAGGCAAGGCATCGCCTGCATTGACGCGATTTTGCTGCGGCAAGAATTGCATGGCATTGTAGATGCCGCTCAACTCACGTCCGGGCACCGGGAGGTCACGCGGCGTTTCTGAGCCGCCCGATAACACAATGGCATCGAATTGCTGTTGCAACTGCTCTGGGGTAACGCTGCTAGTGGCCATGTTATTCACACCGATGTCGCTATCCGTACCGACGAACACCGACGTTTTGAAGGTCACGCCCTCGGCTTCCATCTGCGCCACGCGACGGTCGATGTGCGATTTTTCCATTTTGAAATCAGGGATACCGTAACGCATCAGCCCACCGATGCGGCTATTTTTTTCAAACACGGTGACCTCATGCCCTGCACGCGCCAGTTGTTGTGCGGTGGCTAGTCCCGCAGGCCCTGAACCCACCACGGCGACTTTTTTACCTGTTTTTTGCGCGGCAATTTGCGGCACAACCCAGCCGTTTTCCCAACCCTTGTCAATAATCGCGTGCTCGATAGATTTGATACCGACTGCGTCATTATTGATGTTCAGCGTACACGCCGCTTCGCAAGGTGCGGGACACAAACGCCCCGTAAATTCAGGGAAGTTGTTGGTGGAGTGCAATACGTTCAAGGCGTTTTGCCAATCGCCGCGATACACCAGATCATTCCAATCCGGAATGATGTTGTTAATCGGGCAACCTGAGGTGCAGAACGGAATGCCGCAATCCATGCAGCGGGCACCTTGGGTTTGGGCTTGCGCGTCACTGAGATGCAAGACAAACTCTTGGTAGTTCTGCAAGCGTTCCGCGACAGGCAAATTTGCTTCGCTGAGTCGTTGGAATTCCATGAATCCCGTTGGCTTACCCATTATGCAGCCTCCTTTTGTTGCGCCGCGATTTCAAGCAAAGCGCGCTTATATTCAGTCGGCATTACCTTGGTGAATTTTGGTAAATAGACCGACCAGTTATCCAATATGTGTTGAGCGCGTGGGCTGTGGGTGTAGCGCAAATGCTTCTCGATTTGCTCACGCAAGGCTTGTTCATCGGCGCGGTTGAGGTGATTGAAATGCACCCGACCATGAGATTCTACTTCGCCTGTTTCGCTTGCCGCCACTTCGGCGGGGATGGGTTCGAGTGCCACCATAGTCAGATTGCAACGCTTTTCAAAGCCGCCGTCTTCATCCAGCACATAGGCGACTCCGCCGGACATCCCTGCTGCGAAGTTGCGTCCTGTTTGCCCGAGCACCACGACCATGCCGCCCGTCATGTACTCGCAGCCGTGATCGCCCAAGCCTTCCACCACTGCAATCGCACCAGAATTACGTACCGCAAAACGTTCGCCCGCTACACCGCTGAAATAACATTCCCCTGAGGTCGCTCCATACAACACCGTGTTACCCACGATGATGTTTTCATGCGACACCAGTTGGGTGTCTGTGGGTGGCAGGATAGCAATACGCCCACCGCATAAGCCTTTGCCTACATAGTCATTACCTTCACCGCGCAACTCGAAGGAAATTCCATGCGCCAAGAATGCGCCAAAACTTTGTCCCGCCGTGCCTGTGAATTTGACGTTGATAGTGTCGTTTGGCAGCCCTGCTTGACCATAACGCTTCGCCACTTCGTGACCCAACATTGTGCCCACCGTACGATTGACGTTGCTGATTTTGCTTTCAATGGTCACCGCTTGTTGCTGATTCAAGGCCGCTTGTGCCTGAGCAATCAGGCTGTTATCCAGTGCCTTTGCCAGCTCGTGATTTTGGCTATCGGCATGGCGACGCGCCACACTGGCAGACACCGCAGGTTGATGGAATATCTTGGAGAAATCCAACCCTTGCGATTTCCAATGCGCGATGCCTTCTTTGACATCCAGCAAGTCACTGCGACCAATCAAGTCTTCAAACTTACGCACGCCAATTTGTGCCATTAGTTCGCGTACTTCTTCGGCTATGAAGAAGAAATAATTGACCACATGTTCAGGCTGTCCCGTGAATTTCTTGCGCAGCTCTGGATCTTGTGTCGCCACACCCACTGGGCAGGTGTTCAGATGGCATTTGCGCATCATGATGCAGCCTTGCACGACTAACGGTGCAGTGGCAAAACCGAACTCATCCGCGCCTAACAACGCTCCAATAAAGACATCGCGCCCTGTCTTTAACTGCCCATCTACTTGCAGCGCGATACGGCCACGCAATTGGTTTAACACCAACGTTTGCTGCGCTTCGGCCAAGCCCAATTCCCACGGCGTACCTGCATGTTTGATGGAAGAAATCGGCGATGCGCCCGTGCCACCATCAAAACCAGACACCACGATGTGATCCGCTTTTGCCTTGGAAACGCCTGCTGCAACCGTGCCCACGCCCACTTCAGATACCAGTTTTACTGAGATTGAGGCGGTAGGATTTGAATTTTTCAAATCATGGATGAGCTGCGCCAAATCTTCGATGGAATAAATATCGTGATGCGGAGGCGGAGAAATAAGCCCCACGCCAGGCACGGAGAAACGCAATTTAGCGATGTACTCGGATACTTTGCCCCCAGGCAACTGACCGCCTTCACCTGGCTTCGCGCCTTGCGCCATCTTGATTTGAATTTGATCTGCACTGCTCAGATATTCGGCTGTGACACCGAAACGCCCAGAGGCCACTTGTTTAATTTTGGAACGCAGGGAGTCGCCTGGTAACATTTGACGATCGGCTTCAATACGATTCTTGCCGATAATCTCGGACAACATTTCGCCGCCTTTGAACTGCTTAAAGCGCGTCGCATCTTCACCACCTTCACCCGTGTTGGACTTGCCGCCGATACGATTCATCGCAATGGCTAAAGTGGTGTGTGCTTCGGTAGAGATAGACCCCAGCGACATCGCCCCCGTGACAAAACGTTTAACGATTTCTTTGGCGGACTCAACCTCTTCCAAGGGCACGGCAGCACCAACAGGTTTGATGTCGAACAGTCCGCGCAAAGTTTTCAGCTTGCGGCTTTGTTCGTTAATCAGCTTGGCGTATTCCTTGTAAGTCGCCGCATTGTTGGTGCGCGTGGCGTTTTGCAATTTGGCGATGGTATCAGGTGTCCACATATGCTCTTCGCCGCGCACGCGGTAAGCATATTCACCGCCCGCTTCCAGCATGTTCGCCAGTACGGGATCTTTACCGAAAGCACTTTGATGAGTGCGCACCGCTTCTTCGGCCACCTCGCGCAAGCCTATTCCCTCAATTTGCGTGGCCGTGCCCGTGAAATACTGCGCCACAAATTCAGCATTCAAACCAATCGCTTCAAAAATCTGTGCGCCACAATACGATTGATAGGTTGAAATACCCATCTTGGACATGACTTTCATCAAGCCTTTGTTGATGGCTTTGATGTAACGCTTTTTAGCTTCTTTACCATCCACATTGGCAGGCAGTTTCATTGCCATAATCGTTTCGTAAGCCAACCACGGACACACCGCTTCCGCGCCATATCCCGCCAACAAGGCGAAGTGATGCACTTCGCGTGCCGAACCGGTTTCCACCACCAGCCCAGTGCTGGTGCGCGAACCTGCTCGCACCAAGTGGTGATGCACTTTGGCGCATGCTACCAGCGCGGGAATGGCCACACGCTCGGCGGACATCGCGCGATCCGACAAAATCAATACGTTATGGCCATTCGCCACCGCCTTGTCTGCCGCATCGCACAGAGTTTTGACCGCTGCCTCGCAACCCGCCGCGCCAGCACTGGCGGAATAGGTGATGTCCAATACCAACGAACGGTATCGCCCTTGGGTCAGACTATCAATGTTGCGCAATTTAGCGATGTCGTCATTCGACAACACGGGTTGATGCGCCTCTAAACGCAACGGCGGATTGGTTTCATCTATGCCCAGTAGATTGGGCTTAGGGCCAATGAAAGAGGTCAGCGACATAACGATTTCTTCGCGGATCGGGTCGATCGGCGGATTAGTCACTTGCGCAAACAACTGTTGAAAATAGTCGTAGAACGAGCGATTTTTATTCGACAACACGGCTAGAGCCGCATCAGCACCCATCGAACCGGTGGGCTCTTCACCCGCATTCACCATGGGCGACAGAATGAATTTGATGTCTTCTTGCGAATAGCCAAACGCCTGTTGCGTATCCAGCAATGAGGCATTCAGCGTTTGCTGACTTTCAACTTGTGCCATGTCATCGAGGAAATAGCGCGATTTTTCAATCCAAGCACGATAAGGTTTGGCGGTCGCCAACTGATTTTTTAATTCAGCATCATCAACAATTCGCCCAGCCTCCATGTCGATCAGGAACATCTTGCCCGGCTGCAAACGCCACTTCTTGACGATTTTATGTTGCGGAATGGGCAATACGCCCATTTCCGAAGCCATCAACACCATGTCGTCATCGGTAATCAGGTAACGCGCGGGACGTAAACCATTACGATCCAAAGTTGCGCCTATCATGCGTCCATCGGTAAAGGCGACTGCCGCAGGACCATCCCAAGGCTCCATCAAGGCTGCGTGATACTCATAGAAAGCACGGCGTTCTTCGTCCATCAGCGGATTGCCCGCCCAAGCTTCGGGAATCAGCAACATCATGGCATGGGGCAAGGAATAACCACCTGCGACTAACAGCTCCAGCGCGTTATCGAAACACGCGGAATCGGATTGTCCATCGGTAATCAATGGCCACAGCTTTTCTAAATCCTCACCGAGCAAATTCGAGGACATCGCCGCATGACGCGCCGTCATCCAATTTACATTACCGCGCACGGTATTGATTTCGCCGTTATGCGCAATCATGCGGAACGGATGTGCCAAATTCCAAGTTGGGAACGTGTTGGTGGAGAACCGTTGATGCACCAACGCCAGTGCACTGACCACGCTCGCATCTTGCAAATCGTGGTAGTACTTACCCACTTGATCGGCCAGCAACATGCCTTTGTAGACAATGGTGCGCGCCGACAAAGACGGCACATAAAAGCCTTTACCTTGCGCGCCAGCCAGCTTGCTTACCGCATGTTCAGCGGTCTTACGAATGACAAACAGTTTGCGTTCAAACGCATCGGTATCCGCGCAATTTGCACCGCGCCCGATGAACACTTGACGCACAATCGGCTCTACCAATTTGACGCTTTCGCCCAGAATCGAACTGTCCACAGGAACATCGCGCCAACCCAGTAATGACTGGCCTTCTGCGGCGATCTTATCGGCCACAATTTGTTCACACGCGGCACGTCCTGCCGCATCGCGTGGCAAGAACAACATACCTACTCCGTAAGCACCGACTTCAGGCAAACTAACGCCCAGCGCAGCACATTGCGCGCGCAAGAAAGCATCGGGTAATTGCAGCAAAATGCCTGCACCATCACCCGCCAGCGGATCCGCGCCCACCGCACCACGGTGCGTGAGATTCTCCAAAATCAGCAGTCCTTGGCTCACCATATCATGGCTTTTTTGCCCCTTGATATGCGCCACAAACCCCACCCCACAAGCATCGCGCTCTTGGCGCGGGTCATACAAACCTTGTTGCATTGGCAAATAAGAATTGCTCACGGTGATCCTCAACAGTTCATTCAAAACAAATGGCGACACAAGCCGCCACGACAAAAACAAAAGCGAAAGGGCGGGAATCTTACCTTTTCT
>JAVHPV010000316.1:0-1457 GCA_036170775.1 Gallionella sp.
TGTATTTATTACCTGAACCTAAATTACCACTCGAACCCACAGCATCGCGGAATGGACCGTAGAAGCTAGAGGCATATTTCGCCGAATACGCCATGATACGTGTATGAATATGCTGATTGGCATCCAACGCTGCGCGCACCGCACCGATACGGCCATCCATCATGTCCGAAGGGGCAACAATGTCTGCACCTGCGGCGGCATGGCACTGCGCTTGGCGTGTTAACACGGCGATTGTTTCGTCATTTAGCACATAGCTCGCTGCATCAATCAGTCCATCCTGTCCGTGACTGGTGTAAGGATCGAGTGCCACGTCCGTCATCACCCCCAACTCGGGAAAATGCTTTTTCAATTCGGCTACGACACGCGGCACAAGTCCATGCGGGTTATAAGCTTCTTCCGCACCTAGGCTTTTGAGGGATGCTTCAATCACGGGGAAAATCGCCATCACGGGAATGCCCAACTTAACGCATTGCTCTGCGTCCTTAAGCAATAAATCCAGCGTCTTGCGTTGCACCCCAGGCATGGATTTCACTTCTTCGACCTTATTTGAACCTTCCAGCACAAACACAGGATAGATAAAATCAGAAGGTGTCAGCGTGTGCTCACGCATCAGGTCTCTGGAAAAAGCATCGTGGCGCATCCGACGCATTCTGGAATGAGGATATTTACCGAGTAGTTGCATGTGATTTCCTAAATTTTTTAGTACGAGTGGAACTATTTTAGCATTTGCTTATCTGATGCCGTGAACGATGTGAGTCGTTCCCCGTTTCTCCTCCCTGAGCGGGTTTCTTAACGCCTTGTTAAGAGTTTTTGCCCCCAGCTTGCTGGGGGCTTTTTTTATTCTTTAGCCACGAGTGTTGTCTTATCAACAAGCCATGAAGCAATCACGCGCTCGGCTTCTTCCGTACCCATTTTTTTCAAACTCGAAAACAACTGCACACTACATTGCGGGAAGAATTCCGCGAGGTGCGCTTTTACCTTAGTCAGTGTCAATGTTGCTTGTTGACGGCTAAGTTTGTCAGATTTTGTCAGCAAAATATGAATGGGTTTCCCCGTGGGGCCAAACCAATCCAACATGCCTTGATCGCGTTCCGTCAAGGGATGGCGAGCATCCATAATCACCACCAAGCCACACAATTCATCGCGCGTTTGCAAATACTGACTCAACAACTTTTCCCAATGCGCCTGCACGTCTGGCGGCACTTTAGCGTAGCCGTAACCGGGCAGATCGACCAGATAGTTATTGTCACCCAACGAAAAATAATTCAAGTGTTGGGTGCGCCCTGGCGTTTTGCTGGTGTAAGCCAGCCGCACATGATTAGCCAGCGTGTTGATGGCACTGGACTTGCCCGCATTGGAACGTCCTACGAACGCTACCTCTTTACCGCCATGCGAGGGCAAGTCTTTGATGTGGTTGACGGTGGTGTAAAACGCCGCTTGTGAGAAAAGTCCCATTA
>JAVHPV010000317.1:0-1455 GCA_036170775.1 Gallionella sp.
TTGCCAAGCATGAGTGCGCCGTGTTCTGTGAAGGCATACGACAGGGTGGGTGAATACTTGAGTTGAGCGAGGTGGTCACAATTTGTGACCACCTCGGTTTTTTCGAGAGCCGTTAATTGAAACGAAAAGTCGGCAGGAAAGCGTTCTATATTTCGCTTAACGGCCTGATTCAGCACTTTGGTTTGTACACCGTACAGATCAGCCAAGTCCGCATCCAGCATGACCTTCTGCCCACGAATAAGCAGAATTTTAGTTTCGATATTTGCCATCGTAATGAGTGGTTGCTTGTCGGTCATCATCAATCCCCTAGTGCCACCTTGTTCTTGTGTGGCTCAACTTGATGTCGCAATTTGCGACTACCTCTAGGTAAGTCCAAATTGTTTATTGTTGAAAGACTAACTGCCCATCGAGCAAGGTGTAACGCACGCGGCCTTGCATCTCGTAGCCATTGAACGGTGTGTTCTTGCCTTGGCTCTTGAGGGCGGCGGGTTCTACTTTCCATGCGGCTTTGGGGTCGAACACGCAGAGGTCGGCATGTGCGCCGATACTCAGGTGACCCATCTTCACACCCAGCAGTTGGGCGGGATTGATGGTGATGCGTGAGAGCGCATCTAGCAACGGTATCTTGTCTTGCTCGGCCCATTTCAGCACCAGCGGTAGCAACAGTTCCAAACCGGTCGCGCCATCTTCCGCTTCGGCGAAAGGCATCTGTTTGGCATCTTCATCCACGGGGGAATGGTTGGAGCAGATGGCATCAATCGTGCCGTCGCGCAGTCCGGCACGCAGGGCATCGCGGTCGCGCAAGCTGCGCAGAGGGGGCACGAGGTGACAGTTGGCATCGAAGTAGCCGATGTCCATCTCGGTGAGGTGCACATGGTTCATCGAAACGTCGCAGGTCACTTTCAGGCCTTCGCGTTTCGCAGCGCGGATCATCTCGACCCCTGCACCGCTGGAGATACGGCAGATATGAAGCAGCACCCCCGTCTCGCGTGCGAGTTGTAATGCGGTGGACAAGGCAACGGTCTCCGCAACAACGGGGATGGCCGGCAGCCCCAAGCGCGTCGCGACTTCGCCGTCGTGTGCTACACCGTTCTTGGCAAGGAAGCTGTCTTGCGGACGCAACCACACGCGGTAGCCGAAGGTGGCGGCGTACTGCATGGCGCGCAGCAACACGCGGGTGTCGGTGAGCGGCACATTGGCCTGGCTGAACGCTTTGCAACCCGCCTCAGTCAGTTCCACCATCTCGGTGAGTTCGATGCCTTTCAAGCCATAAGTCAGTGCACCCTGCGGGAACACGCGACACTGGTTGAGGTTGCGTGCGCGATGCTTGAGCATCTCCACCAGCCCCGGTTCATCCAGCGGCGGATCGGTATCCGGCGGACAGGAGAGGGAAGTCACCCCTCCCGCAACAGCGGCAGACATCTCCGATTCCAGCGTGGCGCGATACTCGTATCC
>JAVHPV010000318.1:0-6539 GCA_036170775.1 Gallionella sp.
CTTCGGGTCGCTTTTTTCTTGAGCGTAAGCACTTGCGTGCGGTCGCCGCTTGTCAGAAACTATCTTCCCCTAGTCTGACAAGGCTAGAACATCACAAATGTAACGGGCTACTATGACCCCATAAGGAGATAGAGATGAATAAGAGTGCAGGGTTTAGCTTAATTGAGTTGATGGTGACGGTTGCCATCATCGGCATATTGTCCGCGATTGCCGTGCCCATGTATGGCGATTACGTGACCCGAGCCAAACTGACTGATGCTTTCACCGGGCTGGGCGATGCGCGCGTGAAAATGGAGCAGTATTACCAAGATAATCGCACCTACGCGGGGGGGGCTGCCGCAAGTGGCGTGTTGATGGCATCTCGATATTTTACATTTGCAGGGGCAAACGAAACTGCGTCAACTTTTACCATCAGTGCCACAGGGATCGCTGCACAAGGAACAGGCGGGTTTGTTTACACCATCAATGAATCGAATCTCCATGCGACATCGGCTGTTCCCGCAGGGTGGGTAACGAATGCTAATTGCTGGGTGACTAAAAAGGACGGTTCGTGCTAAATCGTCATACACAACGAGGGGTGAGTTTGGTCGAGGTGATGATCGCCTTGACCGTATTGGGTGTCATGTTTGCGTATGGCCTACCCGCTTATCGTGGCTGGATACAAAATTCGCAAGTGAGAACCGCCGCCGAGTCAGTGCAAAACGGCTTGCAATTGGCGCGTGCCACCGCCACGCAAAACAACACTAATGTGGAATTTAGCGTCGTCGCCAATAATTGGACAGTCAACATTTTGCAGACAGGCACGGCGGGCGGTTTGTTTTATACCGCAGCCTCTGCGGTGCAAGCGCGTCGTGCGGTAGAGGGTACGAAAAATGCAACGATTACTGCTCAAACGGTTAATTTTGATAGTCGTGGTCGATTAAATGGAGCAGCGGCGGTGACCTATAACATAGCCAGCACCTCAGGAGCCTGTGCGACAGCGGCTAATCCCAGTGGGGTGCGTTGTCTGAATGTGCAAGTGTCCCCCGCAGGCAGAGTGCGGATTTGCGATCCCAGATTAGATAGCACAGGTAACCCACTCGCCTGCGCACCTTAGTGCGAGGTCAATTCGAGGTTAAAGATGAATTCATACAAAAAACAAAGTGGTGCGATGTTGCTTGAGGCATTGATTGGCATGCTGATTTTTGCCATAGGCATACTTGGCTTGGTCGGAATGCAAGCAGCTTCCATCCAAAATGCCGCAGCCGCAACCTATCGTGCTGAAGCCAGCTATTTAGCCAACCAAGTGCTTAGCCTCATGTGGGCGGATAAAGACAATCTTGCAACTTATGCCCTGAATGCAGGGAATGCGGTGTGCGCGACGGGCGCGAGCAACAGCAATAAAGCTGAATTGGCAACATGGTTGAGTAGTGACCTCGCCAGCAAACTGCCAGGCAGTGTCGCCGCTGCATCGGGGGTGACGGGCTTGCAACAACAAATCGCCATTGGGGCGGGCAATCGCGTTACGGTCACCTTATGTTGGCAAGCCCCTAAAGATTTAATGCCGCACATGTTTGTGGCAGAAGCCCAAATCAACTGAGGTAATAACAGTCATGATTTCCATCAAACTCAATAACGCATGGGTCGACAGATTCCTCGCTTCGAGCGAAACAGTGAGTGCTCGGTGTGTGTCTCAGCCAGTGATGGCGAGGAAACAAAATTTTGCGTGCGTGAGTCACCCCGTTCATCAAGCGGGCTTCAGCCTCGTGGAGTTAATGGTGGGGATGGTGGTGGGCTTGCTGGCGATATTTGCCATCATGCAATCGTTTGGGGCATTTGAAGGGCAAAAACGCACCACCACTTCAGGTGCGGATACGCAAGAAAATGGTTTGATTGCCTTGGAAACCATTGCCTCGGACGCGCGCTGGGCGGGATACGGACTCGCCACACCGCCAGGCATCAAGAATGCGCCTGGCTTGGCCTGCATTCAAATGAACTGGTTTGAAAGTGCGCAATCGGGGGTGGCCAATGTCGCCCCCGTTGTTGTTGTGGATGGCGGTGCGAGTGGGGTTTCTGATACGCTGACCTTTACGGGAGCCACTTCACCGACCGCGCGCGCGCCGCTGCCCATCAATACCGACGTATTGCCGGGGGGCGATCCTGACATCGCCAATTTAGTCGGGTTTAAGCAAGATGTGGATTTATATTTATTAGCCGAGCCTGTCACTTCGCCAGGCACTGCCGCAGCCGCGCTGCCCTGTGTGCGCAGAGCTTTTACCAGTGGTGCGGCTTCGCCAAATGCTAAATACAATACAGCGGATGCAGCAATTTATCCTCCAGGCGGCTACCCGAAAAATGTTGGTTTTGTTGTCAATATCGGTAGCGACCAAAATGAGGCTGCAGGTTTGCGCCAGATGGAATACAGCGTGAGTGCCGTGGCGGCGGCCAGCGGTGTTGCTAGCAGCGATTTAGTTGCCCGTAATGTCTCTCATCAAGGAGCGATTGCCACGCCTACGGCAACGTTGGCGAGCAACATTGTCAATATACAAGTGCAGTATGGCGTAGCACCCCCCAATACCACGAATGGCGCAAGCTCTCCTTCGGTGAATTGCTGGACTGATGCGACAGGAACAGGCTGTGCTTACACTGGGACAAATGGCACGTGGGCTGCGCCCGATGCGCGCAATGTGATGCGCATCAAAGCGATTCGTATGGCCGTGGTGGCGCGCAGCCCCCTGAAGGAAAAACCTGCCACGCCTGGGGGCGCATGTACCACGACCCCTAATGCGCTCACCGCATGGACAGGCGGACCCGCAATTGATCTTACGGCAGATGCGGACTGGCAATGTTACCGCTACCGTATTTACGAAACTGTTATCCCTTTAAGGAATGTGATATGGGCAAATCTCTAAATTTTGCGCCCAAACGTCAGCGTGGGGCGGTCATGTTCATCGCTTTGATTGCGCTGGTCGCGATGATGTTGGCGGGCATCGCTTTAATGCGCTCGATTGACACCGCCAACGTGATTGCAGGTAACTTTGCTTTCAAACAAGCCGCACTAAACAGTACCGATATTGGCATGGAAGCGGCTAATTCAGCAGTGCTGGCCAAGTTGACGGGGGTAACCGAAACCACTGCTGCGACTTGGTATTTGCCCGTCGCCAGCAGTGTTGCCGCCACCAGTGCCGTGGAGGGAATTCCTGATATTGATTGGCGTAATGTGCCCGCCGATACGACGACGTTTCAGGGGTATAGCATTCAGTATGTGGCTGAGCGTTTATGTGAAGCCGTGCCCGCTACTGCTTCTGCTGTGGCACAAACGAATGGCCCCACCGAGGCTTCACGTTTAACCAATAGCGACATCGAAGACCATTGTCTGTTCGTGCCGCAAATGGTGAGCGCGGGGGGCGAGATCAATAACGATGTGCTGTCGCAGCCCCCTTCTAGTGTTGCGGGGGACGTTTACTATCGCATCACCACTCGGGTGACTGGGCCACGCGGCATAGTCAGTGTGGCGCAGTCGCTGGTGGCCATGTAGGTAAGGAGCTAACCATGAAAATTTTTGCTAAAACATACACCCATGCCTTATTCACGCTGCTGCTACTGGGTGCAACCGCGCAACTGCACGCAGCAGCACCCACGGCGATTGCCGACGTTCCTTTGGCGGTACAAAATCCCGTTCCACCCAATATGATTTTTACCCTCGATAATTCAGGCGGGGTGGATGTCGAGGTGTTATTACCGACCTTTAACTCCATGTATTACGAAACAGGGGTTACCGCAGATAGTAATTTGCATGGTAATTTTTACTTGTTTCCCCTGCCCTATCGTCCCGCTTGGACAGCCTATTATTTAGAAGGTGACACAGGCAGTGGTGACAGCAACCACTGGCGGGTGCGTAACTATGATTACAACCCCCAGTATTACAACCCCGCGCGCACCTACCTGCCTTGGAAAGGGACAGACTCTGTGGGTAATGTTTTTGCCAATGCCACCGCAACGGCGATCAAACTTGATCCTTACGCCAATACCAAAGGCACGTTTAATATTACCGCACCAATCTCATCATCAGCAGGTGTCGTGCCGCAAGCGCATAGCTGGCTGACGACAGGAGGAACGTACACATCTACAGGTCGTGCTTACAACAGCACTTGGACACCTGCGATGTATTACAACTGGACGGACACCAATCTTGATGGCGTGCAAGATGTCGGTGAGGGGACGCGTATCGAAATTGATTTTGCGAATGCCCCATTCTCTTATACCGATGCCAATGGGGTGAGTCACACGCGCACCTACGCCCAAGAACTGCAAAATTTCGCCAACTGGTTTCAATATTACCGCACCCCGTTTTTGTCTTTGCAAGCGGCACTCGGCGATCAAATCGCTACACTGACGGGAATGCAAGTCGGGGTGGTTGATTTCAAAGCAAAGACGGCATCGGTCTTGCCCATGTCCACAGCGACAAATGTCACCACTTTTCGCAACACCGTGTATGGCTACCAACCTGACTTGGTACAATGGGAGCAACCCGTGCATGAGCGGTTGAGCTTCGTCAATCAACAACTCAAAGCTTTGCAGACAGCGAAATTGACCTGCCAGCAAAATTACCATGTGTTGGCGACCCCTGGTTATTTGAATGAGCTGACTCCTTATGCGAATCCCTTCACGGGGGGGACGCTGAACCCCTCAGTCGTGAGCATTGGTAACTATGATGGCACGCTGGGCAGTCCTTATAACGATACGAGTAGTCATACTTTAGCCGATTACGCAGCCTACTATTATGCTCAGGATATGCTGGGCACGAATACAGGCAATGTGCCTTTGTCTGCCACGGCGCATGAAACCAACAAAAATCCGCATGTCACCCAATATGTGCTCGCGCCTGGGGCGATTCCTACCGTGCCTTATATTCCTGCGGACACGGATCCTTGGACGGTCACGCCGAGTATCACATGGCCTGCGCCCGTCTTCGTCGGCCAAACCACCATTGATGACCTGTGGCACGCGGCGGTGAATGGACGCGGTGCATTTATCAACGATGTCAACGTCTCCGATGGCTTGGATAAAGCCCTAAAAGATATTCTTAGTCGCGGTGGTAATGGTTTGGCAGTGAGTTCACGCGCCTTTACGACGGGCGATAGCACTATCTATTCGCCTAAATACGAGACGGGTAACTGGACGAGCGAGCTGAATGCTTATCTAGCTGATCCGATTACGGGAGCGGCAGTGTTAACGGATTTGTGGGTGCCTTCTGCGCAAGCGCGACTCGATGCAACCGCAGCCAGCGCACGCGTTATTGCGGGATATACTGGCGCGGCAGGTGCGGCGTTTACCTCGTCGTTAACGACAGCCTATGGCTTGACCGCAGCGCAAATTAACTACATTCGGGGTGATCGAACCGGAGAAGGCTCAACTGTGCGAGCACGCACTCATCTGCTCGGTGATATTGTGAATGCTTTGCCTGTGATGTTGCGTGAACCCTTGTCTGTTTACCAAGACAATGGCTATCGCGCTTTCAAATATGCTAACAGCGTAACCACGCCGCGCACCAAAGTGGTCTTTCAAGCAGCCAACGACGGGATGTTGCATACGTTTGATGCCGCCACGGGTGCTGAACTATGGGCTTATGTGCCACGCGTTGCGCGGACTAATCTGGCGAATTTGAGCAGCACGAGTTTTACGCACAAATATACGGTGGATGGCACGCCCAGCATCAGTGATGTGGACTTTAATAACACGCCCAACATTGCTTCAGGCGTTAAAAATACCGCGCCCGATTGGCGTACGCTGTTGGTGGGCGGATTAAATAAGGGCGGCTTTGGCTACTACGCACTTGATGTGACCGCGCCCGATAGAAATACCACCGCAGCAAGCCCTCCTCTCACACAAGCGCAGCTCGCCAATAAAGTGTTGTGGGAGTTTCCGCAAACCAGCACTTCAACAACCAACGCTGCCAATGTAGGCTACAGTTTTGGTAAGCCCTTGATTACTAAAATTGGCTCTGGCGCGAAAAGCGGTTGGGTGGCTCTGGTGACATCAGGTTATAACAATGGCACGAATGCGGGGGACAGCCAAGGTGACGGAAAAGGTCACTTGTTTGTGCTGGATGCAAAAACGGGTGCGCTGATTAAGGATTTGGTGACTACGGCAGGATCAGTAAGTAATCCGAGTGGCTTGGCAAAATTCACCGCTTACGCATTAGATCCAACCACAGACAACACGGTGGAGTTGGTGTATGGCGGCGATTTGGAAGGTAATGTGTGGCGTTTTGACCTGACCGATGCCGATCCCAACAACTGGAGCGTGAAAAAATTGGCAACATTGGTCGATGCGTCGGGGATTCCGCAGCCCATTACCGCTAAGCCTACTGTGGCATTGGTGCGTGGTAAGCGCATGGTGTATGTTGGCACAGGCAAGTATTTAGAGGCTGGAGACATGGCTACAACGCAAACGCAAAGTATGTATGCGTTGCGGGATGACTATAGCTCCGCAACTCCAGGCAATGCCCAAACCATTACCAGTCCGCGCACTCAGCTGAATAAAATGCAGTTCACTAC
>JAVHPV010000319.1:0-6537 GCA_036170775.1 Gallionella sp.
TGATAGGTGGATTTGAACCACCGACCTCAGCGTTATGAGTGCTGCGCTCTAACCACCTGAGCTATATCACCAAAGAGGGCGGCATTGTCCAGATTTAGCCCTACCTTGTCAATAACAAGCAATGTTCTTGACTTCGCTGCTGCTAAATTTGCTCTGCAATGCAATGATTTTGCTTACCGTAGTTGCATCCAAGCCCTGCAATACTAATTGGGTAACCTTTTGCTTGCTGCTGCGTTCACCAATTTGAGCGGTACGCACATCCTTGGCTTGTAGCGACAGCAAGAAGTTTTTTGCGGCTTCGCGGGTCTTGAATACGCCTAAAGAAATCGCGTTATTCCACTGCGGGTCATCCTGCACTACAAAATATTCCTCAACTCCACGGGCTTTAAGTTGGGCAAGTTTTTGCGTGACAGCATCTTTATCTTTCAACGGGCCAACGTATACCCAAAAACCTATCGTGTGCTCAACCTGCCGTTGTGTGACTTTGTCGCCTAATTTAAGGCTTTGCAAAGCCGCGCTGGCACGGCTGAGTTCAGTACCACTAAAGTCGCCCCATTCTAAGCACATCGCCGCATCCGCTGGGCTGGGAGACGGAGCGGAAGCCGCCACGAGCACAACAGGGGAAACGGCGTTGGGCACAATCGTTGCGGTTTTGCTGACGGCCACCACAGCGGAGGCAACCTCACTGGTCGCGGCAACCTCGCTGACAGGCAGCACGGCATTCACCACCATTATTTTTTCGGCATGTATGGGCGGTTGCGCTTGCACGCTCACCTGCGTGGCAAACAAATCACTGCCCCATTGCATGAATGCAAAAAAGATGATGTTCACTAACACCAGTATCGCGACAAAAAATTTCATAACGCGCCCGTTTCCTCTGCCATGATTAACAAACCTTGTAGGACTAAATTATCCATCACCCGCAATGGTACGTTGAGTGCTTGCAGAGAGGGAAGTAATTGCGCTGCCGCACCACCACTGACTAGCAGCGATGCGTTGGGGGCATGCAACAACGCATATTGGCGTTGAATTGCGCCACTCGTCGCCTGCAACGCGCCACTATACATCGCGTCGGCAGTGTTTTGCGGAAAGGCACAGGCAGCCCCGCCTTGTGCGCGCAGTTGTGCCGTTGCCCCGAGCAAGCTGGATTGCATCAATTCGATGCCAGGCAAAATCAATCCGCCCAAGAAATCACCTCGCGCAGACAGCGCATCTATTGTGGTGGCGGTGCCACAATTCACCACCAAACACGCACCTTGCACCTGTTGCCAAGCCGCCAGCAATGCCGCCCAGCGATCCGCGCCCAATTGCGCCGCTTGCTGGTAATGATTGCGCACCCCGCACTGCTCAAGCTGTGACTGAATAATGTGTAACGGCAACTGATGGGCAACACACAGCGTCTCAATGTGATGCTGCGCAGCCTCCCCCGCGACATTGCAGAGCCACACCTCCGCCACTTCGTCCATTGCCACCCCTGCCCAACAAGCGGGATCGGACAATGTGGCAGTCAAGCAGCTCGCCGCTATGGGGGGCTGACCGGCTTCGACTAGCATCCATTTGATGCGTGTATTGCCTGCATCAATCAACCATTTTTTCATCGCGCCAACACCCTTACTTCACCTGAATTAAAGTTGCGAATTCCCCCCGCGATTTCAACGCGTAATTCACCACCTTCCGCCACACCACGCGCCACGCCGCTCAGTAATTCACCCGTGGGCATGAGCAAGTGTATCGGCTGGTCTTGCTGCGCATGGTAGCGTTGCCACTCGGCTCGTAGCGGTGCAAAACCGTGTGCGGCGAAATCATCCAACACCGTCGCCAACTCACGCAACACCGCAGCCAGTATTTGATTGCGCGAGGCTGTGCGCACGCCTAACTCATCCAGCGCGCAGGCGGCTTGGTCGATGCGCTGCGCTAAAGCCATAGGCAACTGGCAATTCAGACCGATCCCGATGACCACTGCGCACGGCCCCAACATATCCCCTTGCGCTTCGATCAACACCCCGCCCAATTTTGCGCCCTGCGCCATCACATCATTCGGCCATTTCAGACCGACTTCCGTTGCACCCAATGGACGCAAGGCACGCACGATCGCCACGCCTACCGCTAAACTCAAACCCGACAAGCTGTTCAGCCCGCCCGCAAAACGCCACAACAGCGAGAACGTTAGCGCATTACCCAAGCTCGAATGCCAAGCCCGACCGATGCGTCCGCGTCCGGCGGTCTGCAATTCCACCGCCAACACGCTCCCGCTTGCAGCTCCTTGCGTGGCATGTTGCAACAGCAAGGCATTACTGGATGTCGCCAGCGGCACAATCTCCAGCGTAAAACGTGGGGAAAATTCTCCCAATGCGGCACAAATCGAATGCACCTCTAATGCCTGCCAAGCCTGCCCTAAACGATAACCGCGTCCACGCACCCGCTGCAACACCACGCCATAGCTGGGCAACTCTGCCAGCACATTAAAAATGGTGGCACGTGATACACCTAACTGCGCCGCCAACACCTGTCCCGAATGAAAGTCTCCATCCGCCAAGCAATACAGCAATTGCCAAGTGCGCTGATCAAAACTACGCGGCTGCACGAGGAACGTCCTGAGCCGCTAAAAATTGCAAAATTTCCGCGCGCCGCGCTTGCGCATCTTGGTAGCCTAGGTCGATCAGCGCGCTACAAAACTTTTTCTCGGATAACAAATAGCTCAACAAAATCGCTCCACCTTGATGCGCCGCACCCACCAAGCGCAGCAAGATGCGTATCGTCCACGGCAATTCGCTGGCATAGCGTTGCGCGATGGCTTCGATAGATTGACTGGGCGTAATCGCCAAGACCTCCACGTATTTAAGTTGCAGTTGTTCGCAAAGCGCGGGCGACAAGCCCACCACCATCTCATTGATACGCTGCAAGCGTTCTAGATCAACTTCCATGCTATCCAGGAACAAGCTGTTCAGCGCGTGTCCTGCGATTTGCGCCAAAGACGGATAGTCGTCATGTTGTGGATGTTGGGTGCGCGGCGGCGTAGGCATGTGGCTCGCACCGATCACCATCACGCGCGTCGCGCCCAAATGTAGCGCGGAACTAATCGGGGCGATTTGGCGCATCGAGCCATCGCCAAAATACTCACGATGAATACGTACCGCAGGAAAGATGAATGGAATAGCCGCTGAAGCCAGCAGATGAGCAATGCCAATGCGCGTTGGCAGACCCACGCGGCGTGCCCGTCGCCACGGCGCGATACTCTCCACCCCTTGATAAAACGTAACGGACTGCCCGCTCCCATAGCCAGAAGCGGTAATACTCAAGGCATGTAAATCACCAGACACAATGCTTTCTTGGATTTTTTCGCAGGGTAAAACCTCTTCTAGCAACTCCACCAGCGGTGAGTTATCCAGCAACGAAACTTGCTTGAACTTACTGAAGCCCAGCGCACTGAGCAGTGTTCCCGTCAGCCACAGCACGGTGTTATTGAACACCCCCACCACATCGGTGCGATAGATTTGATTGGCGTGAAAGCCTTTCCAGATATTGCTCAGATAGCGTGTACCACGCCGCAAATTTTGCGCATTGACCGCCAGCACCGCCGCATTCAACGAACCCGCCGACGTGCCACAAATAATCTGGAAAGGACTATGCGCACGGCGCGGCAACATTTCGCTCACCGCTTTCAACACCCCCACCTGATAAGCAGCACGCGCGCCGCCGCCAGTCAGTATCAGCCCTATTTTTTGCGCCATGCCGTGAGCGTGTGGAGTGGGTTATTTAGGCTCAGATAAGACCGTATCCAAACCATCCTGGAGCGTTTCTTCTGCCAAGGCATTCAGGGCTTGGGAAAGCTTTTCCGCCGACGCTAACGCACTTGCGGAAAAAGTCACCGAATTGGCTTTGGCAATCAACACCGCCGCCGCGCCCACCACTTTGAGCAGCTTGCTGCGTTCTTGCATCAATAGCTCAATCTCTTCGCTGAGCAAGGCTTCTTCTTGTTTATTGATCGACATTTTTCAGCTTTCCTTATGGTCTTGCACGCCGGCCACCGCCAACGCGCTCATGTTAACAATGCGACGTACGGTCGCGGTTGAAGTGAGTATATGCGCAGATTTATTTGCGCCCAACAAAATCGAGCCTATGGTCACGCCTTCCCCTGCGGTGATTTTGAGCAAATTGTAGGCGATATTGGCGGCATCCAAGTTGGGCATCACCAGCAGATTGGCACTGCCTTTTAAGCGTGAATTGGGGAAGGTGTCGTTGCGCAAAGCCTCCGACAAAGCCGCATCGCCGTGCATCTCACCCTCCACTTCCAACTCAGGCGCAAGCCTTTCCAACAGCTCACGCGCACGACTCATCTTGAGCGCGGAAGCATCGTCGTGGCTGCCAAAGTTGGAATGCGACAACAACGCCACCTTGGGAATCAGACCAAAACGACGCACCTGCGCCGCCGCCAACAGTGTCATTTCAGCGAGCTGTTCGGCAGTCGGATCGAGGTTCACATGGGTATCGCAAATAAACAAGGTATGGCTGGGCAGCAACAGCAGATTCATCGCCGCATAGACTTGGCTGCCTAGACGATGCCCCAGCACTTGGTCGATATAGCGCAAATGCGTCAGAGGCTGAGAAATCGTACCGCACAGTAGCGCATCCGCTGCCCCCATGCGTACCAACATCGCTGCAATTAAGGTATTGCGCCTGCGCATCTCGCGTTTGGCGGTATCCAAGGTCACCCCTTTGCGTTGCATAACACGATGATATTCCGCGCAATACTCGCGATAACGCGGGTCATTCTCTGGATCGACCAAGACAAAATCCAAGCCCGCACGGATGCGTAGATTATGTTTGGCGATGCGTGCGGCGACCACCGCAGGCCTCCCAACTAGGATTGGATACGCCAGCCCTTCATCCACCACCGTTTGTACCGCATGCAGCACGCGCAAATCTTCACCTTCGGCATACACCAAGCGTTGCGGGGCTTTTTTCGCCGCCTCAAACACGGGCTTCATAATCATATTGGAGTGATACACAAAGCCTTCCAATTGTTCGTGGTAAGCGCGCATATCGGCAATCGGACGCGTCGCTACACCGCTATCCATCGCAGCTTGCGCCACGGCAGGCGCGATACGCAAAATCAAGCGTGGATCGAACGGTTTGGGAATTAAATTTTCTGCGCCAAACGCCGCATTTTCATCACCATAGCGACTCAGCGCATCGGATTGCTCAGCCTGCGCCAACTGCGCAATGGCGTGTACCGCCGCCAATTTCATCGCCTCATTGATAGTGGATGCGCCCACATCCAGCGCCCCCCGAAAAATGTAGGGGAAGCACAACGCGTTATTCACTTGATTGGGATAATCAGAACGCCCCGTGGCAAGAATGGCATCTGGACGCGCCGCCTTGGCCAGCTCAGGCATGATTTCTGGGGTGGGATTCGCCAGTGCAAAAATCAACGGGTGCTGCGCCATCAACTTCAGCATGTCGGGCTTCAGCACATTGCCTGCGGACAGCCCCAGAAACACATCCGCGCCCGCAATCACCTCGCCCAGTGTGCGTTGCGGGATGTCGCGCGCATAACGCGCCTTGTTGTCGTCCATCTCCTCCACGCGCCCTGTGTACACCACGCCCTTGATGTCGGTAACGATGATATTTTCCAGCTTCACCCCCAACCTCACCAACATATCCAAACACGCCAACGCCGCCGCACCCGCACCACTTGCTACCAGCTTGATCTCGTCGATTTTTTTGCCCACCACCTGCAGCCCGTTCAACAAGGCCGCCCCGACGATAATGGACGTGCCATGTTGATCGTCATGGAACACGGGGATTTTCATGCGCTCGCGTAACTTGCGCTCGATGTAAAAACACTCGGGGGCCTTGATATCTTCCAGATTGATGCCGCCAAAAGTAGGCTCTAGCGAGGCGATGATGTCCACCAATTTATCGGGATCAAGTTCGGCAATTTCCAAATCAAACACGTCGATACCCGCGAATTTCTTGAACAACACGCCCTTGCCTTCCATCACCGGCTTGGCCGCCAGCGGGCCAATGTTACCCAGCCCCAACACCGCCGTGCCATTGCTGATGACCGCCACCAAATTGCCGCGCGCCGTCATATTGCGCACCTCGGCGGGGTTCTCCACAATCAATTCACACGCCGCCGCCACGCCAGGCGAATACGCCAACGCCAAGTCATGCTGGGTAATCATTGGTTTAGTGGCCTGCACCGCAATCTTGCCCGCTGGGGCTTGACGGTGATATTGCAATGCGGCTGCGTGAAGTTGCTTATCCATGTTCATTTCACCTCAGGTTAAGGGTGGGTTACGCGGCGATTATAGTCCAGCGCATCCACGCGAAATGTCCTCAGCAGACAAATAATCAGCGGCATTACAATGTTGAGAGTGCGGCGCAATTCGATGTCGGCACACGCTACAGAGTTGCCCAACAAATAGATTAAAAATCCGTTCACCCTGAACCTGTCGAAGGGATATGTGGTTCGACAGGCTCACCACGAATGGGAAACTGTTAAATGGCCGACTCTATAACGTTGCCTACTAG
>JAVHPV010000320.1:0-1431 GCA_036170775.1 Gallionella sp.
GGGCCGCTGGCCAAGCCGCCCAACATGCCGCCCGCACCATAGGTCAAACTGCCAAACAACGCCTGCCCCTTGGACTGATGACGACCTTTGAAATACTCATGCACCAAGCCCACCGAGGCAGCGTGATACGCCCCGAAAGTCAGCGCGTGTAACACTTGCGCGAACAGCAAGAGCACCACCACATCCACCGCCCAGCCGATCAGCAAAAAGCGCAACACTGCCGCACCAAAGCTAATGAACAGGATATTGCCAAAGCCAAAGCGGCGCACCAACGCAGGCATGATAAAAAACACCGCAATTTCGCAGATTACCCCTAATGCCCACAGCCCACCCACGGCACTTTTGCTGTAACCATGCTCGACCAGATAAATCGAATAAAAAGTGTAGTAAGGACCATGCGCCACCGACATGAGAAAACACGCGCCGAATAAGCCCAGCACAGCGGGTTGCAACATAATTTGCTTAATGGGCTGATGATCGGTGTGATGCGCCAACACCTCGGTTTGCGGAATCTGCCGCGAGAAGATCAAAATACCCAGCTCACACACCAACCCCGCCCACAACAACCAAACAATTGCGATGTGATCGAAAGCGTAGCCCAACCCCACCACGGACACGATAAAGCCTATCGATCCCCACGAACGAATACGCCCATAACGCGCTGTGTGTTTGCCCAGATAAGAAAGCGTGGTCGCTTCCACCAGCGGCATCGAGGCACTCCAAAAGAAGCTCATCAACACCAACACCAGCAACATGCCCCAGAAACTAGTGGTTAAAAATACGCCCAGATAAAAAAAGGCACTCGATGCAGCCGCAATCTGTACCACTAAAAGTCGCTTACCCGTATGGTCAGCCAGCCAGCCCCAGATATTCGGCGCGATCATGCGCATCACGGGTTGCACCGACATCAACATGGAAATCTCAATCGCATTGAAGTGGATGGATTGCAGATACAAGCTCCAATAGGGCGCAAACATCCCGATGAAGGCATAGTAGAAAAAATAGAAACCAGCGATACGCCAGTAGTAGTTCTTTTGATTAGTCACAAATGGATTTTACAGAAATAAAGCAATGACACTCATAGAAACCAGTGGGCGGAACATCGAACCAACTCAAAAAGGCATCCAACTCCGCTGACAACACAGCCTTGGGCGGCACTTCAAAATGCACCACCGCCCCCACAGCCATATCCAAACTTGAGTCATTTGACCTCAAGGCCGTTCACTTAACCGTTAGTGGTGAGCTTGTCGAACCACCCGCTACCGAAGCAGAGCCATTCGACGAGCTCAGGGAGAACGGAGTTTCTTCTAAGGATGTACTTATGCCCCAACTGAGTGCCGCCGCCAACCAGTGGGGCGCGCCCTTGACCTCGACCTCGCCATCGCCCGATTAGTCCGCGCAGGGTTTGGCTATGGCGAGGTGTTGGCGATG
>JAVHPV010000321.1:0-31303 GCA_036170775.1 Gallionella sp.
GAAAGAACAACGGCTGCTAGCAGCACTATGCAGCTTCAGCGGCCTCACGCTCGACGACACGAAACTTCGCCAAGTCGTAATCGGCCCCCTTTTCCTGTAAAGCCACAGGAATAAGCAGGTAACTTTTACCCTGCAAGGTCACCTGCCAACTACGATTGGGCAAAAATGTCTCGTCTTTCATTAACAACCTGACTTCAGCACCTATATCACCTGACTTGTCATACAGCCATAGCGCAGGCTGTCCATCTTCAATGCTTGCCGCACCACCGCCACTTTGCGACAAAGTGATCCCGACAATTTGATTTGCCAAGATTTCTGCACCCACGTGTAATTGCCCCGTCTCATTACGCGACATGCGTCGCACCACTGCCACGCCCCAATGCGCAGCTCCCTCAGCTTGCAATCCCAACAGACTGCCAATACGAACCGAGGCGTTGCTAGGTAAAACGGTACGAAAACCATTCAGCCCAATATCTTCGATTTGCCAATGCAAAGGCGGTTGCGGATTAAAATCCAGAGCCACCTCGGTATATTCCAAAATATTGGCAAAACCTTGCGCGATGTTTAGATCAATTTTGACCGAGCGCCTAACATTACGACGCAATGGCGGCTCAAGCAGATAAGTCAGCAAATGCAATACGGCTTCGCGCACTGTTTCTGCATCGTAGTTACCCAGCAAACTTAATTCACTAGGGACAATGTTTTTTTCCAGCGTTTTAAGCAAGTCTCCCAACTTGGCTTGCAAGTTGCGCATACTGACAAAGCGCACCGAAGGATATACCGTGGCATCAAAATTCACTCGCACGGGAGCTGCGGCGCGATTCAAATCAAAGCTAAACAACTCTTTGTCGATTAACTGTGTGTGCACATCAATGTCGCTGCAATACTGGGCGAACAAACGCTCCGTTAGATGCAGGTATAAAGGACTCAAATTAGCCACCCCCGCACCGTACCAAGCCAGCAAACGCGCAAACTCTTGCTTGACGGAGCTATCCCAGGTCTTTGCCGCATAAAGTTTGACGGGGGTATCCACATATTGCTGCTGCTCGGCATGACGATACAGCCAGGCAAGATTTGCCCAGATATTTTCATCCACGGGTCCGTAGTGGGCGCAGACATATTTCAACTGTCCACGTAAGCTATACAACGCACGCGCCACAATCAGCGGCAGATGTGCTTTAAGTAGCGCAGTTCCCTTGGCATTTTCTTGATATAGCTTGAACAATGTCAGATAAGCGTGGGCGACGTTGCGGTAAAAATTTCCCAATGCGAGCCACAGCCGATTTTCTTGGAATTGATTCAACTCAATTTGTGCAAAATAATCACGTGCCAATTTCCGCACATACGGTTGCGCAGTTTCATCAAGCAAGGACACCACAGCAAACAGGTGTTCGGGCTTAAACTCAGTGCTTTCCGTTACCGATTCTATCCACTCAGTCAACTCCAAGACCATTTTGTGTGTATCATTTTTCGGCATATCAGCCAAAAATGCTTGTGCCGACTTTAGGTCAGCAAAAGGGTGGTCTGATTTTTTTCCAAACAAACTTGCTAGCATAGTGACCTCAATCTTCAAATAACCTTGACGAGCCTCATCGGGGACGAATATAAACACAAAACGCTCAGATTTAACATAGTCCCAACTTACTTCGACGACTTTCCTAATGATTCCGTGGCTGACTAAAAACTCCCCCTTTCCTTCGGTGGATACGGCATTACGCACCCCCAATGGCTTATTAGCGGCGGGCGGTGAACTCAACCCAGAACAAATTTTGGCGGCCTATGAGCGCGGAATCTTCCCTTGGTTCAATCCTGATGAAGCTATTTTGTGGTGGAGTCCCGATCCACGCATGGTGTTGTTTCCCGAGCGATTCAAAATTTCGCACTCATTCACCAAAGTGCTGCGCAACACCCACTATCAAGTACGCACCGACAGTGCTTTTGAACGGGTGATGCGCGCTTGTGCCGCACCGCGTGCGGGGGCACACGGCACGTGGATTAGCGAAGAGATGATTACCGCCTATTGTGCGCTGCATGGTTTAGGCTATGCCCACTCGGTAGAAGTATGGTGCGATGAAGAACTCATCGGCGGTTTATATGGCATCAGCATCGGGCGCATGTTCTATGGCGAATCCATGTTCAGCCGCCAAAGTAACGCCTCAAAAATTGCACTGGCACATCTCGCCAAACAGCTACAGCGTTGGCAATTTGGCATGATAGATTGCCAGATGAATACGCCACATCTCGCCTCCTTGGGAGCTCATGAGATTCCGCGCAGTGTATTCCTGCAAAAGTTGACAGAATTGATACACTACGCGCCTCCCGAACCTTGGCGTTTCGATGCTGATTTGTTTCCATGAGCTTACTCAATGACATCCCGTTCACCGCACTGCACTTTTATTTAACGGCGGAGTATCCGTGCAGTTATTTAGCTAACTTGCCAGCGCGTTCTCAGGTCGCCACCCCCGCTTTTCTCATCAACTCAAGCGTGTATTCAGCGTTGGTACAACATGGCTTTCGTCGTAGCGGCACGTTTACCTATCGTCCGCATTGTGATGGCTGTCAGGCGTGCGTACCGTTACGCATCGTCACGGCACAATTCATCGCCAATCGCTCGCAACGCCGTGCCTGGAAACAACATGTCCATTTGCAAACCACAATTTTGCCGTTACAAGACAACGCGGAGTACTACACACTTTATCAACGCTACCAAAAAGCACGCCATCGTGATGGCGGCATGGATGACGATGACCATGATTCCTACCAAAATTTCTTGCTGCAAAGTCATGTCGATTCGCTGCTGGTAGAGTTTCGGGAAGCAGGTATCCTGCGCATGGTCAGCATCATTGACCTGCTCAGTGATGGTCTGTCTGCGGTCTACACTTTCTATGATCCAGACCTGCCTAACAGCAGCTTTGGTGTATATAACGTGCTGTGGCAAATCGAGCTATGCCGCAAACTTGATTTAGAATTCGTCTATCTGGGGTATTGGATAGAACACAGTCGCAAAATGGCTTACAAAACCCAATATCAACCCGCGCAGGGTCTGTTCAACGGCACTTGGCGCGCTATCAAAAAAGGACAATGATGAAGACACGTTTAGGCATTTTCGTTGCAGCCATCGTACTGCTGCCACTGCTGGGATTTTTTGTGAGTGGCATGGAATGGGACGACCTAACACAACGTCATCTCGTGGGGGATGCGAGTATCGTCAACCTCCCCGCCACCTTGCTGACCACGCTGATGATGGCGGGCTATATTCTGTTCATCAATCACCTCAATAAACTCATCACAGGCAATCAACCTTTCAAAGAGCAGCAAAAATTCTTACTGTGGGTGGGCGCAGCGGGCGCGGTTCTGTGCTGGCTGACAACCTATCTCAATCTGTACGCCGCTACGTGGGCGACACAAGCAGACAACCCCCTCATGCAGGCATTGCTCTACACCCCGCTGTTCGCCTTGCTCGCCCCTGCGGTGTTAAGCACGCGTGCGTTCATCGCTGCCTTGCCTGGCGTGTTAAAAATCATGCGCACACAACACAGCTGCCCCCCCCCCGCCCCTGAAACGCTGTCGCTGACCCTGCTCGCCTTAGCCATACTTGGCTTGACGGGCGGTGTCACTTGGATTGCACATCTAGCGTTGTTATTCTGGCTCGCCCCATTACTCCTGTTAATGGGGCTGCAATTGCTATGGAATGAAAATACCGTCTTTAGCGGACTCAAGACAGGCGACAACGGACGTTTAATTTGTGCAGGTTTAGCGGGGCTGGTAACGGGTAACTTTACTCTATTCGCCTATCATAGCAATGGCGGTGTCCTAGCCATTCAGTCCACCTTGCTACAACAAGTGGGGTTCATCATTTTCGGTTTAACCTGTATGCAACTGGCGGATGTGGTCGCGGAAAATTGGCGCGGTAAAAAACGCAGCGAACTGTTCCAGCAAAAGAAAAAATTCCCAATTCCTGTCGTTGTTAAATCTAAGTAAATGCTGATTTATTCGGTTTTGTCATTGATGAAACGACTAGCCATTCGACTCAGCCAGCAAGCTGGCAAGTCGCTGGTTATACAGCGCAGACGGCAATCCGTCATATCAAGGCACTGGATCTCCGCCTGGCTGAAAGCCAGTTTATCTTGAGCCTGTCGAAAGACGGAGATGACAAATAAATCAGCGTTTCCCTAAATAATTGCTGCCTATGGGGGCATAGACTCCCGCACGTCAACCAAGGCTTCCTATGTATTCATTGTTCCGCCCCGCTTTATTTTCGCTTGCGCCAGAAACCGCGCACCACCTCACCCTGAATGGCTTGCAAACCGTTTATAAACTAGGGTTGAGCAGCTTACTCAGTCCACGTCCCGCTGCGGATCGACGTACAGTCATGGGCTTACAGTTTCCTAACCCCGTCGGACTGGCTGCGGGTCTCGATAAGAATGGCGACTGCATCAACGGCCTCGCCGCATTAGGTTTCGGCTTTATTGAAATCGGCACGATTACCCCTTTGCCCCAGCCTGGCAACCCTACACCGCGTTTGTTTCGCCTGCCCGATGCGCAGGCTATCATCAATCGTATGGGCTTTAACAATGACGGAGTGGACACCCTCATCGCCAATGTGCAGGCAGCAAAATTCAAAGGAATTTTGGGCATCAACATTGGTAAAAATGCCGCCACGCCCATCGAAAATGCTGCGGACGACTACCTGATTTGCTTGCGCAAAGTGTATGCCCACGCCAGCTACATCACCGTCAATATCTCCTCACCAAACACCAAAAATTTGCGTCAGTTACAGACGGATGCAGCGTTAGACAAGCTGCTCGCCACGCTCAAGGCAGAGCAACTAAAACTTGCTGATATGCACGGCAAATATGTGCCACTCGTCTTAAAAATCGCGCCCGATATGGAAGCCGAACAAATCCAACAAATCGCCCGCTTACTGATGCAGCATCATATCGACGGGGTGATTGCCACCAACACCACGCTGTCGCGGATAGGTGTAGAAACCTTGCCACACGGTAATGAAACAGGCGGCTTGAGCGGCGCACCCGTGCGCGACAAATCTACAGCGGTGATACGCCAACTCGCCGCAGAACTACAAGGCGCGTTGCCCATCATCGGGGTAGGCGGCATCCTGCATGGTGAGGACGCACAGGAAAAAATCCAAGCGGGCGCAAGTTTGGTGCAGCTATACAGTGGCCTGATTTATCGCGGCCCCAAGTTAATCAACGAATGCTGCGCAGCGTTGCGCAAGGCTTAAGCCGCCCCATGCTCACCTCATCGCAACATCAGCAAATGCGCCAGTTACGCTGGACGGCTTTTATTATCGTGGGCTTGGCTTACATATTATCGTTCTTCCACCGCTTCGCCCCTGCCGCTATTTCCAGCGACTTACAGCAAGCCTTTTCCGCCAGTGGCGCGCAACTCGGTGGCTTGGCGGCCACCTATTTCTATGTTTACACCGTGATGCAAATCCCTACAGGTGTGTTGGCAGACACCTTGGGGCCGCGTCGCGTGGTGGCCATCGGCGGAGTCATTGCAGGCATCGGCTCATTGTTATTTGGTCTGGCCGATAGCTTAACGCTTGCCGCGATGGGACGACTGTTAGTCGGGCTGGGCGTATCCGTCACGTTTATCTGCTTGCTGAAACTCAACGCCGCTTGGTTTCATGATCGCCAATTCGCCACCATGACGGGCGTGACTATCCTGCTTGGCAATGTCGGTTCATTACTCGCGGCCGCGCCCTTGGCATGGGCACTGGGTTTCGTTACTTGGCGCAGTGTGTTTGTCACCATCGGCCTATTTTCATTGGGATTAGCCGCTCTCGCCGCATGGCGGGTACGCAATCACCCTGGCGAAGCGGGCCTGCCCAGTATGCGTGAATTAGATGGCTTACCCGCTCACGCGGCACATCAAGGACATTGGTACGAGGGCTTAAAAAGCGTGCTCAAAAATCCCGACACTTGGCCAGGCTTATTCGTCAACATGGGCTTGGCGGGGTCGCTGTTTGCCTTTGCAGGGTTATGGGCTGTGCCATTTTTACGCGATGTATACGGCATGGATCGCACCGCCGCCACCGACCACACCACCTTATTGTTAGCGGGCTTCGCACTGGGTGCATTTTTCATCGGCACACTCTCCGACCGCTTGGGGCGACGTAAACCCATCATGTTTTTCGGCGCACTCGCCTACTGTTTATGCTGGCTGCCGCTGCTGTTCGGCCTGCCGTTACCAGGCAGCAGCGGATATGCGCTATTTTTCCTCATGGGATTGTGCGCGCCCAGCTTCACCCTGAGCTGGTCATGCGCTAAAGAAGTCAACCCGCACGCCCTGTCAGGCATGGCCACCAGCGTGGTCAACACGGGCGGCTTCCTCGGCACGGCCATCATGCAACCTTTAGTCGGCTGGGCGATAGACCAATCGCGTGGCGAGTTCTGCAAAACCGCACCCGCCTTAATTGACTATCAAGCAGGTTTAAGCATCATGCTCGGCTTCTCCATCATCGGCCTAACCGCCACCCTGTTCATCCGTGAAACCTATTGCCGTAACGTTCACAGCTAACGACAGATATTACTTCCTATGAATTTTTTCGCCGCCCTCTCCTACCATCTGCGCAACGCGCTAAACAGTCTTTCCGAGCTGCTCGCCAAGAAATGGAAAACCAACTTCTATCTCTATCTGGCAGGTTTGTTCAGCGTATTGATTATTGCTGACTATGCGGTGTTACACCTCACTACCGACATGCGCCAAGGGGCGTTCGATATGATGGTGCGATACCGTTTGAACGTACCTAAACCCGACCCGAACATCGTGATTGTGGACATTAACGAAGCGAGTTTGTCGGCCATGTCCAAAGAATATGGACGCTGGCCGTGGCCGCGTCAGGTGCTAGGTGAATTTGTCGAGCAGATTGAAAAACAGCACCCCAAGGCGGTGGTATTTGACGTGTTGTTTAGCGACCCCGATGTCTATAACGCGGATAGCGATGCCTATTTCGATGCTGCCATCGCCGCCACCGACAACACCTTTTTCCCCATGCTGCGGCTCGATCCTGCTGATGACAAGTTAAGCCAAATCAAGCCCAATATGATTCCTGGAGTCAGCGCGCTAAACAACCGCGCGCAAGCCGATGCGACGGTGGCGATGGTCATCCCCTTTTTCCCTGCGGTGCAACAAGGTGGACGGCTAGGCTTGCATAACATTTATCCCGATGTGGATGGCATTGCGCGCCAATATCCTGTGTATCTGGATGACTACGGCTGGAAAATTCCCTCGTTGCCATTGCGCGTCGCACAACAGTTGAAATTTACCGAACCCCAAGTGCCGCGCGTGTTGCTGAATTGGCGCGGCCCCCCTTTCAGCTATCAATCAGTCACCTTCAGTGATGTGTTTGCCGATATGGGCAGCAAAGACAAGCACCGCCCGCAAAATGAATTCACCGACAAAATCGTCATCATCGGTTCAACTGCGCCCAGCTTATTCGACATCAAGCCTACGCCGCTGAGTCGGATGCACCCTGGCGTGGAAATCCTCGCCACCGCGATTGATAATTTCAAGCACGGCGATTTTTTACGCTTTCCCGATGCGCGTTTTATCTACCTGTTGCTCACGCTGAGTGTCATTTGGGCGACGGCGTGGGGCTTTTACCGCGATGCTGGGCGCGACAAAATAGATAAATTATTTGGGGCTTCGCAGTTCATCCTGCTCGGCATCTCTTATGCCAGCATCAATCTGACCAATACCTATATCAATCTCACGGGTCCCGTCACACTGGGGCTTACCTACTTCACGCTGGCTCGTCTGTATGCTTTTGCCACGGGCAAAGCGTTGGAACAAAACGTGGTGCGCGAATCGCAAGCGCGCGCGGGGGAGTTGGTCGGCGTATTGATGCTGATTCGCCTAGGCGAACAAGCGGCCATGCTGAGCGACAATTCCCGCGAAAAAATACGCTTGGGGATTGAGCGCATCGGCAGCCGCAGTAAGAGTGTGGAGATATTAAAAGGTCAGCAAAAGGGCATGTGGGATCTGTTTGACGACTGCATGGCGGTGTCTTGGCTACGCAGCTCGCATGACGATGCCGACTGGCGCGGCATCAACACTGACATCGAAACCGTGCAACAGGCTATCCTGCCGCTGTTGCGCAAGCACTGCGAGGTTACGGATAATGAGGTGAGCTGGTTCGTGCATGAGAAAGCGGTGTGCGGAGGGGAAGAAGCGCGTGAAAGTTGGCGAGTATTATTTGCCGAAACCTTGCTACGTTGGAATGAAACCAAAGGAGTTAAAGATGAAACACATCAAGCTGTTTAGCCTCATGTTAAGCACGTTACTATGCACAGTGTCTGCCGCCTATGCGGGAGAAAGTGGAGCTTCGGTTAAAGCGGATGAACTCAAGGCCGAACCGTTCCGTGATGCAAAGACAGTTGCACAACTTGCGGTAGGCGACAAAGTGGACATTTTGAAAAAAGATGGCGGCTGGCTACAGGTCAAAAGTGCCAAAGGCAACGGTTGGGTACGGATGCTGAGTATCCGCAAAGGCGATGCCAGCAAAGGCGGTAGCAATCTTACGGGCTTAGCGGGTTTGGCTTCAGGACGTGCGGGAACAGGTAACGTGGTCGCCACCACGGGTATCCGTGGGCTGAATGAAGAAGAACTTAAAACCGCAAAATTCGATGAAAAAGCGGTGGCCTTGGCAGAGTCTTATGCAACCAGCCGTGAGGCCGCGCAAAAATTTGCCAAGCAAGGCAAGTTAGTGGCTCGCACGATTGAATACTTACCAGAAAACGGAGGTGCAAAATGATGACTTATCCCAATAAGCTGCTGCTCGGATTGCTGTTGGCCGTTAGTCTAAACAGCGCGCATGCCTTCAATCTTGGGCAAGAATTACGTAATGCTGCCAAAGAACTGCAAAAGCCGAATAGTTCACTGGGCGGCTATTCTGAAGCTGAGGAAACGGCCATTGGTCGCCAAATTGCAGGAAATTTGCTCGGTGCGGCTCCGCTGGTCAAAGATAAAGGGCTGCAAAAATACGTCAACAATGTGGGACGCTGGGTCGCCAATCAAAGTGAACGTCCAGACCTCGCTTGGCATTTTGGCGTGATCGAATCGAATGACATCAACGCTTTCGCTGCACCTGGTGGCTACATTTTCATTACCAAGGGTCTGTATCAACTGCTCGCGGATGAAGCCGAGTTGGCGGGCGTATTGGGGCATGAAATCGGCCATGTGATTCGCAAGCATCACCTCAAGATATTGCAACAAAGCAAAATGGTGGACTTGGGGGGCAAGCTGCTTTCCAAGCAAGTCGGTGGCAATGACAAGATCGGCAACCTGATTGGCAGCGGCGCGGAAATTGTGTCGCGTTCACTGGATAAAGGCGCGGAATTTGAGGCGGATCGTATCGGCGTAGTGCTCGCCGCACGAGCAGGTTACGATGCCTACGGTTTGCCGCAAGTGTTGCAATCTATTGGTCATAGCGGCGATAACGATAGCGTGGCATTGCTGTTCAAGACTCATCCGCATCCCGATGAGCGTCTCGATAAACTCGGTCTGGCAATGGACAACCGACTTGACGACATCAAAGGTCAAACACTCGCCAAACGGTTATATCGCATCCGCTAAACAACAGCTATCCACGCAACAACAGGAAGCCTTTATTGCAGTTGAAGCCAACTATCATTCAGCGGATAATCCGCCCTTCGATAAAGGCTAACGAATGACCGAATACCTACTCATTCTCATCAGCACGGTGTTTGTAAACAACATCGTGATGGTGAAGATTCTCGGACTCTGTCCCTTCATGGGGGTCTCCAAAAAGCTGGAGGCTTCGCTGGGAATGGGGGCGGCCACCACCTTTGTGTTGACCCTCGCATCAGGGGCGAGTTATCTCATCAATCAATATCTACTCGGTCCTGATTTGGCTTATTTGACCACGCTGTCATTTATCGTGGTCATCGCGGGTATCGTACAATTCACCGAGATGGTGATCCAAAAAACCAGCCCCGTGCTGTACCAAGTTTTGGGCATCTACCTACCCCTGATTACCACCAATTGTGCGGTGTTGGGCATTCCGTTGCTCAATGTCCAAGCCAAGCACAACTTTATGGAATCGTTGTTTTTCGGCATGGGCGGAGCCATCGGTTTCACCTTGGTGATGATTTTGTTCGCAGGCATCCGCGAACGCATGGAAGGCGCGGACGTGCCCGTCATCTTCAAAGGCTCGGCTATCGCCATGATTACTGCTGGGCTGATGAGTCTGTCCTTCATGGGTTTTTCAGGGTTGATTAAATAATGCTGTCAGCCTTGTTAGTGATGGCTTTGATTGCCATTGTGCTGGGCGCAGTGTTAGGTTTTGCTGCCATTAAGTTTCGTGTGGAAGGCGATCCACTAGTCGATAAAATTGATGCGGTCTTACCGCAAACCCAATGCGGACAATGCGGCTTCCCCGGTTGCAAACCTTATGCAACAGCACTGGCAGCAGGCGAGGCAGAAATCAATTTGTGTCCACCAGGAGGCGAAGACGGCATACACAAACTCGCCGATTTGCTGGGCAAAGAATTCAAACCCTTTGGCGGTGACACCCAGCCCAAAGCTAAATCTGTTGCCTTCATCGACGAAACGACTTGCATCGGTTGTACCTTATGCATCCAAGCCTGCCCCGTGGATGCCATTGTTGGGGCAGCCAAGCAGATGCACACCATCGTCGCCCAAGAATGCACGGGTTGCGAACTCTGTTTAGCACCTTGCCCCGTTGATTGCATCAGCATGATTGTGCATGAAGAAACCATCAACACTTGGAAATGGAAATATCCGCTATTCGCCTTAAGGCCAACGGAATGAGAACCCTGTATAAATTTCACGGTGGGGTGCATCCCCCTACCCACAAAACACTATCGACGCGCACACCTATCGCGCCAGCCGCGTTGCCGAGCAGCCTGCTCATCCCCTTCAATCAACATGTAGGAAACATGTCCAAGCCGCAAGTCAAAGCGGGCGACCATGTGCTCAAGGGGCAACTCATCGGGATGCCTGAAGACGGCATCTCCAGTGCTATCCATGCCTCGACCTCAGGCACGATTGCAGCGATTGGGATGGAGGTGGTGGCGCATGCTTCGGGTTTGCCTGATTTATGCGCCACCCTGATCCCAGATGGTAAAGAGACGTGGATTACCCGCGAGGGTATGGACTACCGCACCTCGACCAATGCAGATGTGCGCTCGGCGTTACGTTTAGCGGGTGTCGTGGGGTTAGGCGGCGCGGTATTCCCCAGCGATACCAAGTTGCGCACAGGACGCAATAAGGTAAAAACCTTGGTATTGAATGGCTCGGAATGCGAGCCGTATATTACTTGTGACGATATGTTGATGCGTGAACGTGCCGAGCAAATCATACGTGGTGCGGAAATCATACGTTGGGCACTGGATGCCGATGAGATATTAGTCGGCATCGAAGACAACAAGCCCGAAGCAATTGCCGCGATGCGCTTGGCTGCTGCTAGCAGCAGTGATGCTATCGAAGTCATTGCTGTACCGACGCTGTATCCCAGTGGTGGCGCGAAGCAGTTGATTCGCATCCTGACAGGCATTGAAGTCGCTTCTGGGATACGTTCAACGGAAAAAGGCGTGCAGTGCTTCAATGTGGCCACCGCGTTGAGCGTGTTTCGCGCCATCCAGTTTGGCGAACCCCTCATCTCACGCATTGTAACGGTGACGGGCAATGTGGCACAGCCACAAAACTTTGAGGTGTTGATAGGTACGCCCGTCAATCAATTGGTAGCACAAGCAGGTGAGCTTCCCGACACCCAGCATCACATCATGGGCGGACCGATGATGGGCGTGCCGCTCCCCAATGCACAAGTTTCCATCGTCAAAGCGACCAATTGCATCATCGCCACTTCTGACGCGCTGTTCCCGCCGCCCCCACCCGCGATGCCTTGCATACGCTGCACGCGCTGCGCGGAGGTATGCCCGATTGAGCTGCAACCGCAAGACTTGTATTGGTTTGCCAAATCTAAAGAACTCGGCAAGGCACAAGAATTCAGTTTGTTTGATTGCATCGAATGCGGTGCATGCAGTTATGTTTGCCCCAGCCACATTCCCTTGGTGCAGTATTACCGTTTTGCTAAAGGTGAAATCTGGGCGCAAGAAGATACTAAGAAAGCCGCCAATGCGGCTCGCGAACGCCATGAGTTCCACCAGTTACGCATTGAGCGCGAGAAGCAGGAAAAAGCTGAAAAATTAGCCGCGAAAGAAAAGGCCGCACTCGCTGCCAAAGCACAGGCCGCAGCTCATGCTGGCGAGGCTGCCTCGGCCGACGTTACCAATAGCGAAGTACAGGACAAAATTCAAGCTGCGATTGATCTAGCTAAACAGCAGGCCACCGCAGCGCAACCTAAAAATACTGAGCAACTGACACCGCTGCAACTCGCTGAGATTGCCGAAATTGAAGCGCGTCGCCAACACATCCGCGAACTGGCGCAATCGCATGTCGAATCTAGCACAGAAAAATGAGAACCTAATGCACGCCTTCTTTTCACCATTCATCAACAAGCCCGACAGCGTGGCGCAGATCATGCTCAAAGTTATGCTGGCGTTGATTCCAGGCATTGCGACTTATGTGTGGTTCTTTGGCCCTGCGATTTTGGTGTCCATCACGCTGGCTAGCCTCACCGCACTCGCCACCGAAGCGGCGATGCTGAAGTTGCGTAATCGCCCTGTCGCGCCCTTTCTAAAAGATAACACCGCGCTCGTCACTGCTTGGCTGTTGGCACTGTCTATTCCACCGCTTGCACCGTGGTGGCTGGTGGTGGTTGGCACAGCTTTCTGTATCAGTATCGCCAAGCATTTATATGGTGGGCTGGGCAACAATCCATTCAATCCCGCCATGATTGGTTATGCGGTATTGATCGTATCTTTCCCTGTGCAAATGACCCATTGGATCAGTCCGCATGGGCTAGGTGAAGTGGAATTGAGCTTCTTGCAACAACTCGCTTACATCTTCTCGGGCGCGTTGCCTGATGGACTGAAGTTTGACGCGCTGACGATGGCGACTCCGCTGGATACCTTAAAAACACATCTGCACTTGAATGAATCGGTTTCGCAGATATTAACCATGCCGATCTATGGTCGTTTAGCGGGGCACGGCAGCGAAATGGTTGCCGCAGGATTTCTATTGGGGGGCGTATACCTGATTGCAATGCGCATCATCAGTTGGCACATTCCCGTATTCTATTTGGGCAGCCTATTTGCGATTGCGGGGATTTTTTATGCGTTTGACCCACAACATTATGTCGAACCGCTGTTTCACTGGTTCTCAGGTGCAGCGATGCTGGGCGCATTTTTTATCCTCACCGACCCCGTCACCAGTCCGACCACGCGCAAAGGAAAATTCATCTTTGCCAGCATGGCCGCCTTGATTACTTATTTAATCCGCGTGTTTGGCTCATTCCCTGACGGCATGGCTTTTGCCACACTACTGATGAATATCTGCGTGCCGCTCATTGATGTGTATAGCCAACCTAAAGTATTTGGCAAAAAGGACACGAAATCATGAGGCGTACGATTGCCAAAGCCTCGTTTCATACGGCCTTGAACCTGCTGTTTTTCGCCAGTATAGGCACGGCGTTACTCGCACTCACACATGATTTGACCGACGAAACCATCGCCCAAAGTGAACAGCGAGAAAAGCTCAAGCTGATTGCGCAAATTGTGTCGCCAGACAGCTATGACAACAACATCGTCCAAGACACGCAGCTCGTGCCTGCCGATGAATTACTCGGCACACAGGATACGACGCTGGCCTACCTCGGCAAACTGGGGGGCAAGCCCTCCGTGGCCGTACTGGAAATCATCGCCCCTGATGGTTATAGCGGAAAGATAAAACTGCTGATCGCGATTCATAGCGATGGTCGAGTTGGTGGGGTGCGCGTCATCGCGCACAAAGAAACGCCCGGGCTAGGCGATTACATCGAAATTGCCAAGAGCTCGTGGATCACAGGCTTTAATAACACCTCAATCAGCAACCATACTGCGCAGGATTGGCAGGTCAAAAAAGATGGCGGTACATTCGACTACATGGCAGGGGCAACCATCACGCCGCGTGCAGTAGTAAAGGCCGTACATCATGCCCTGCAATATTTTGCACAGCATCGTGCAGAATTATTCACCCCACCCCCCACTCAGCCAGGGAGCAAAAAATGACCTCACAAGAATTGAAAGACATTTTTTATAACGGACTGTGGAAGCAAAATCCAGGCATCGTACAGTTGCTCGGTCTTTGCCCCTTGTTGGCGATTAGCAGCTCGGTAGTAAATGCGGTCAGCTTAGGCTTGGCAACCACGGTCGTGATGCTCATTTCAGGGGCAGCTGTCGCAGCAATACGCGAATACATTCCGAATGAGGCTCGTATCCCTGTGTACGTACTGCTGATTGCGGTACTAGTCACCATTGTGCAACTGCTCATCAATGCCTATGCGTATTCGCTATACATGGTGCTCGGCGTATTTTTGCCGCTCATCACCACCAACTGTATCGTGTTAGCACGTGCCGAATCATTCGCCTCCAAAAATAGTGCTGCCGCTTCCGCACTGGATGGCATCGCGATGGGTTTAGGGCTCACCGCCGTGCTAACGACACTCGGCGGCATCCGTGAAATCTTTGGTCATGGCACATTGTTATCTGGTATCGACATGGTATTCGGCGAAGCGGCCAAGTCTTGGGTGATTACCGTTGTTCCCAATTACCACGGCTTTCTGTTGGCTATTTTGCCTCCTGGCGCATTTATCACGCTGGGATTGCTGATTGCACTGAAGAACTGGCTAGTGCTGCGTGCAGAAACGCAAGCACGTCAGGCCATCGTGATTAACCCAGTACCGCAAAGCGCATGAACGCAGTCCAACGACGCAAGATTTTTTTGCGTCTGCAAGCGGCTAATCCACATCCCACCACCGAACTCGAATACCACTCACCGTTTGAATTGCTGATTGCCGTGATGCTCTCAGCGCAAGCCACGGACATCAGCGTCAATGCCGCCACGCGACAGCTTTTCCCTGTCGCCAACACCGCGCAAGCCATCCTAGACTTAGGTGAGGAGCAACTCAGTCAATACATCCAGCGCATCGGTTTGTATAAAACCAAAGCCAAACATGTGATACAAACTTGCCAGCAATTAGTGACGCAACACCACGGCAGCGTGCCACATACGCGCGAAGCTTTGGAAGCCTTGCCAGGGGTGGGGCGCAAGACCGCAAATGTAATTCTGAATACCGCTTTCGGACAGCCCACCATTGCCGTAGATACGCACATCTTTCGGATTAGTAACCGCATCGGTCTAGCCCCTGGAAAAACCGTGCAAGCCGTCGAAGCAAAATTACTCAAAGTCGTCCCCACCGAGTTCAAACTAGACGCACACCATTGGTTAATTTTGCATGGTCGTTATGTGTGCCAAGCACGTAAGCCCAAGTGTGGCAACTGCATTTTGCATGACTTATGTGAGTTCAAAGATAAGGTGATCTAATGTTTTTCAACCCCAGCCGCGACGAAGCACGTTTATTCCTCATCGAAGCATGGCGCAAACGTCGCGCTAACGAATTACTCACTCCGTTGGAAGATTTGGCCGCGCAGCTCATCGCAAAACACCCAGAACATCATGCCGCATTTGAGGATGCTGAAGCGTATCGTGAGCGTGACTATTTACCCGAGCATGGTGCAATCAACCCGTTCCTGCACGTGATGATGCATCTCACCATAGAAGAACAAATTTCCATAGATCAACCGCATGGCTTACGTGCCCACTTCACTCGACTGACGCAAAAATACGAATCCGAACATGACGCACAACACGCCATGATGGAATGCCTCACCGAGATGATCTGGCAGGCACAACGCCACCAAAACACGCCCGATGCCGCTGTTTATTTAAGCTGTTTGGAGCGGCAATAAGGCGCACGATCACTCAGGCACAACCGCGCAGCAAAACCTGCAGGCAACCCGCTCATTAAATTCATCACGAATTGCTAAAACGCCAAAAGCCACACGCTAGCGTGTGGCTTTTGGCGTATAAACAGCTAGATTACTTATCTAACAATGCAGCGATTTCGAGTTCAGCTTCTGCCCAATGCTGAGTAGATGACCCTTTGAAACCAGAACGCTCAGCGATGTAGTAAGCCGCCTTTTCAACCATGTGATAACGCTGTTCAGGGGTAATCGTTGGTTTGCTGGTTTTAGAGGCCGCTTTAGCGGGTGTCGCTTTTTTCTCGACAGCTACGTTAGTAGCAGCTTTGGTGGTAGCTGGCTTGGCGGTTACTTTTTCTGCGACCACTTTAGGCTCTACGCTAACTTTAGCGACCGTTTTTACCGCAGCTTTTGCGGTTGCCACTTTAGCTGCGACAGGTTTAGTTGCTGCTACTTTAGCGGGAGCAACTGCTTTCGCAGGCGTTGCTTTGGTTGCTGTTGCCGTTGCTTTTTTTGCAGCCGTCTTTACTTTTTGCTCTACCATGATGCACTCACTTTTCTAAAAATTAACAATCAAAATCCACAATGGGCGGCATGATATTAGACTATTCCTTAATAGTCAATATGTTATAAAATCCACTTGGTGTCAACATCGTAGCCTCGCTACATTTCAATATCATTTCAGCAAAAATCAGACCATGAAATACTTAAAATCTGAAACTCTTACTCTGTTTGCCATCCTCATTTTGGGCGTGGGGTTGACGCTTGAACACGTCGCCATAGCACACGGCGGCATCACCTTGTGGGGGTTACTCGGCATCGTTCTTGCCGCTATCATCGGCGTTGCATTCCGCATCGCACATCACGCCGAAGTGCTGGCACTGCGCTTGGGTGAACCTTATGGCACTCTAATTCTGACCCTGGCGGCGGTTTCGGTCGAAGTCGTCATACTGGTGGTGTTGCTACAAGGCGTTCCCAGCCCCACCCTAGCGCGCGATACTGTCTTTGCTGCGGTGATGTTCGACATCAACGGCATCCTTGGACTCGCCGCCATCATTGGTGGACTCAAGCATGGACGCTCCAAATACAACTTGGATTCTGCCAATTCCTTTATCGCCATGCTGATCGTCGCGCTTGGCATCGGCATGTTCATTCCCGAGTTCGTCCCTGAAAACGAATGGCATATCTACTCAGTATTTTCGATCAGCATCATGTCCGTCATGTACCTAGCATTTTTACGCCTGCAAACTGTCGAGCATCGCAAATTCTTTGAGTACGATAGCGAGATTAACGATGAAGCCCATGATGCAAAAAATAGCCCCAATGCCGTGCACGTTGGGTTAATGCTGGTCGCAATCGTGCTGGTCGGCATACTCTCAGAGATATTATCGGTGCTGCTGGACGCGGGGCTGGCGGGTAGCAATCTGCCCAAGTCGATTCCCGCTGTATTAGTGGCACTCATCTCCGCCAGCCCAGAGATTCTGACGGCACTCAAGGCCGCTCAGCAAGATCGTATGCAAACCACGGTCAACATCGCGTTAGGTGCTTCTTTAGCCACGGTTTTACTGACACTCCCCGTCATTGAAGCCATTGCGTTGAGCCAAGGGGAACGCATCGAAATGGCACTGACTCCGATACAAAGCGGATTATTGTTGCTAACTTTTGCCACGGTTATGAACAATCTACATGATGGGGAAACCAACGCCATCGAAGGCATCAGTCACTTTGCCCTGTTTGGTGCGTTTATCGCGCTGGTCGCAATCGGTGTGATTTAAGTGTGCTAAAACGCTTGCCGTTGCCGTAATGCCACACGCTTCAGATAGGCCTCACGGGCAATTTGCACGTCTTCTAGGAAATACGGCAGCTCTTTTAACAACATGGCTTGCGGGCCATCCACCAAGGCTTGGGTCGGTACAGGATGAAAATCAACGAGTACCATATTTGCGCCAGCTAACACGCCTTGCGCGGTGGCGTGCATCATATCGAGAATGCCATCGGGCGAGGCGTGGCGCGAGCCTACCGAGTGCGATGGATCAACACACACGGGCATCCGTGTTAGGCGTTTCACCGCTGGCACGTGAGAAAAATCGACAAAATTACGATGCGGGTCGCCCATATTGGTTTTCATGCCACGCAAGCAAAACACCACATTGCGATTGCCTTCCGAAGCCAGATATTCTGCCGCATTCAGCGATTCATCCAAGGTAATACCAAAGCCCCGTTTGAGTAACACGGGCATCTCAGTTTGCCGCCCGACAATCTTCAGCAACTCAAAATTTTGCGTATTACGCGTACCGATTTGCAGCATCACGCCCGTCGGATTGCCCGTTTGGTGCAGAGCTTCTTTAATCTCTATGAGATGGGATTCATGGGTGATTTCCATCGCCATCACTTTGATACCGTACTTACCCGCCAACTCGAACACATAAGGCAAGCAGCTTTTGCCATGCCCTTGAAAAGCATACGGACTGGTGCGTGGTTTATAAGCTCCCATACGCGTACAGACTTGGCCGTTGTCGTGCACCGCCTTGAGCATGATTTCGACGTGCTCACGGTTATCTACCGCACATAATCCCGCAAACACATTCAGCGTGTCTTGGCCAAAACGTACCCCGTTGTACTCAAAATGGGTGGGGCGTTGATCGTCTTTGTGTCGTCCCAAAATACGGTATTCCTCCGACACGCGCACCACCCGTTCGACCCCAGCCAAGCTCTGCATATCGTCAATATCCAGCAATTTGGTATTACCGATGAGATAAATCTCGGTCAGTTCTTTTTCGCTACCGTGTTCGATATGGACACGCGTGCTGATCCCCTGCAAGGTAGTCAAATGTGCCATCAGTTGATGGAATTCAGGGGATTGGTGGTTTACTGTTGAACTGAGTATCAAAATCATGTTTATCCTTGTCGCCTACGGCGTTTTATTTTCCCAGCAATATCGGCAGCTGAGCTTGCCACTGCGCCAACGGCTTACGACTAAAGCCGCTTTTGCCAAACTGCTGCCAACGACCCAGTACAAAACACACCAGCACATTGGCATGTGCGCCGACATCCACGGACTCGCCCATCTCGCCTTGTGTGGCGGCGATGCGCAACGACTGTTTGAGGGTTGCTTCCACCCGATCCAGTAACTGATTGATGCGCACTTGCAAACGCTCGTCTTCATTGACCAAGGCATCGCCGATCAGCACCCGCGTCATACCGCGATTTTTTTCCGCAAAGCCGAGCAACATCGAGACAATCGCCTCTACTTGGCGCAAGCCACTTTTTTCTTCTTGGCTGATTTTATTGATCAGTCCGAACACCGTTTGCTCAATAAACTCAATCAAGCCCTCGTACATCTGCGCCTTGCTGGCGAAATGCCGATACAGTGCCGCTTCGGAAAATTCCAACTTAGCCGCCAAGGCCGCTGTGGTAATTTTGTCTATCTTGGGCTGCTCCAACATCCCCGCAATAGTTTGCAGTATCTGTAATTTTCGATCGCCAGGTTTACTTGCCATTTTCAGTCCTTTAATTCAAACGATGCAGCACACGTGGCAACTGCATCACATCACGAATCTTTACATCCACGCAGGGGGGCATTTTATTGCCTGCACTCACCCACACGGTACGCATTCCTAGCCGCTTGGCGGCCATCAGATTTTCCAAACTATCTTCCACCATCACGCATTGCGCTGCCCGCACGCGGTGTTGACGCAACAACTTGAGGAAGCCATAACTATCTGGCTTGGGACGAAAACGCGTCTGCTCCACCGCCATCACCTGCACAAACAAATCTTCCACGCGCAACAGTTTCAGTACGGCATGAGCATAGTGTTGCGGCGCGTTCGAAAACACGACTTTCTTACCAGGCAAAGCCCGCAGCACGTGGCGCAAACGCGCCTCGCGCAACACCATTTTTACCAACTCTGGAAATTGATGGGTATGCCACAAAAAGTGTTGCGGGACGATGCCATGATGACGCATCAAACCCGTCAGGGTCGCACCATAACGCTGCCAGTAATGCATCCGCAAAGCATTGGCAGCCACTTCATCCAAGTGTAAATGTTGCTGCAAATAGGCTGTCATGCTGCGGTTAATGTGCGGAAAAATATGCGGCGTGGCGTTATGCAGCGTGTTGTCCAGATCAAAAATCCAAAATTTGGGGCGCATGGTTCGTGACACTCAAAAAATCTTGCGCAACAAGCCAGACTTGCAGCAGGTCTGGTCGAGTAATTTTGGGCTTTGCTTATTCAAACGCCGTCGCGACTACTTGCTCTTAATCAACGTGCCGACACCTTCATCGGTCAAAATTTCCAACAGCAAGGCATGTTCTACGCGCCCGTCGATGATATGCACAGATTTCACCCCACCGCGTGCAGCATCCAATGCCGAGCCTATCTTGGGCAACATCCCACCAGACAACGTGCCATCCGCAACCAGATCATCAATCTGCTTAGGCGTGAGTCCCGTCAGCAACTCGCCGTTCTTATCTAGCACCCCAGGCGTATTGGTCAACAACACCAGTTTTTCTGCACCCAGCACTTCGGCCAATTTCCCTGCCACCAAATCGGCATTGATGTTCAGCGTCTCGCCATCGGCAGCCACCCCAATGGGGGCAATGACAGGAATGAAATCGCCTGAATCAAGGAACGTGATAATCGATGGGTCAATTTTGGTAATCTCTCCCACCAGTCCAATGTCCAGCATTTCACCCGGGGCAGTATTACTTTCTAGCATCAATTTTTTAGCACGAATGAAAGAACCATCCTGCCCCGTCAAACCCACGGCTTTACCACCATGCTTGTTGATGAGGTTAACAATATCTTTATTCACCTTGCCCAGCACCATCTCCACCACATCCATGGTTTCCTGATCGGTGACACGCATCCCTTGAATAAACTCGCCTTGCTTGCCCACACGACTCAATAAGTCGTTGATCTGAGGACCACCACCATGCACCACCACAGGATTCATCCCCACCAGCTTGAGCATCACCACATCACTGGCAAAGCTTTCTTGCAAAGCGGGGTCGGTCATGGCATTGCCGCCATACTTAACGACGATGGTTTTATCAAAAAAACGTTGGATATACGGCATCGCCTCGGACAGCGTACGAGCTTTTTTATCGGCGGCGGAAAGGGTCAAGGTCATCACAAAGCTCCACAAAAATTTGCCGCGAATTCTACACCAGATGAAATTTGGCTAGGCTGAAATAAAATTGGATGGCTGATGCTATTTGAGATAGCAGCGAAGCTAATACTTACTTGTCGCTAGCCAAGCTGCTTAAGGCTACCGAATAAATTTGGGGGTTCATTTGAATAGCCCACGCAACCAACCCGCCAACGCATTCAACCACCGCAATACCATTGCAAACAGCGATTTTCTCTTCGCGGTCGAGGCAGCCGATTCGCCCACTGTATCAGCCGCAACGTGTGCAAGCGGCTTAGCTCCGTCTAGAGGAAGTGGGGGTAACGTAGGCTGGAGAGTTTCATAGGCATCGGGTAACTGCGTCATCTGTATTGCCAATTCGCTCACCCGTTCGCGTAATTCGTCTGCCTGACTGGGGTCGATACACAATTCAGCCCACTCACTGGCGGCAATCTCATCCACGGTATGTTCGGCTACGCCAAAATCAGGCAGCAGCCTTTCGGCGATATTGACTAACCTCACCAGCGGATTAGCTAACGACACTTCGCTGATACGTGGCGAGTGATGCAAGCCCACCACATCAATAATTTCTTGCGGCAAATGCCAATGACGCGCCAACTGTGCGCCAATATGTCCATGCGTCAGTCCCAGCAAGTCAAACTCAATATCCACAATAGAACGCTTGGGATGCGTGCGCACCTGATGGTGCAATTCCTCGCTTGCCTCCACATCTAGATAATGTAAGGCCATCAGACCAATATCGTGCAATAGGCCAGCCAGAAAAATTTGATTTTCATCGGGGCGAATACGTTTGGGGATCGCTGCCGCAAGCGTACTCATCACGATCGCAATCGTCATACTGTGCGTCCATAAATCGTGCGGATCAAACTGTTTACCTGCGGGCTGATTGAGGAATTTAGACAAACTGGCAATGCCAATCGCAACTAACTTGAGTCGTTGCATGCCCAGCAACAGGGCGGCATCACGAATACTGTGAATCTTGCGCCCCACGCCTAAGGCGGGCGCATTGGCCAAACCGATAATGCGCGCAGAGAGTTGCGGATCTTGCTCAATCAAATGCAACAACTGCGCTTCGCCCGCAGCCGTTGCCAAAGGCAACGCCAATAATTTTTGTGCAATCTCTGGCATAGGTGGCAGAGAGTCTAAATCCCTCAGTGCCAATCGCAGTTGTTTGCCTAGCGTTTCGCTCGTCATAATAGTGATTGGGTGGATGTATATAACTTGATTGCTGCCAACAGTTTACACAAAATAATTTCTTGCATTTGTCGCACATCACAGGCGTAAATTCCAAGCATTTTCTGCGCACACGAAAAAGGCGGCTTGCGCCGCCTGATTGCCTTATCAAACAAAACTCAATTAGTGATGGTGCATGTGCATATGTTCGTCTTGCATCGGTTCGGCTTTAACCTCAGTCAGCGGCTTAACTTCCGCACTGGTCTTTAGTTTGACTGGCTTGCCTTTTCCCACTTGGAGGGTCAGGGTCAGAGACACATTATCGCCAGCATTGAGTTGCGTTTTTAAGCCTATCAACATGAGGTGGTAGCCGGCAGAACCCAGATTGACGGCTTTGCCTGCGGGCAATTCAATCTCTTTGACTTGACGCATTTTCATCATGCCGTTCTCGGTAGTCATACTGTGCAACTCAGCCGTTTGCGCGACAGGTGTAGCAACGCCCACCAATTTTGCCGCGTATTTGCTGGTGATCGTCATGTCTGCCATCGCCGCGTCTTGCCCTGGCGTGGTGGCACGTGACCATGCCCCTGCAACTTCAATATCGCCCGCATAAATGCAGACACTGAATAACAATGCGCTCAAGAGCGCGCTTAATTGACTGAGTTTTTTCATAATAGGCTCTGGTTAGATGAATCAATTGAGAAACAAAATCTGGCGGTTGCATTCGCCAGTAGCAATTATTCGCTAAGTTTAGCCAATTGGAAATGCGACAATTTGTCGCACCCCCTAGGCAGGTGAGTCCGTTTACAATCTGCGCATGAATAGTTCGATGCTTTTCCCCCTGCCAGGTCACGCCCAATTACGCCGTTTAATCAATCTGCGTTCGCTCGCCATTACAGGGCAATTGCTTACCTTGTTAGCGGTATGGAACGTGTTACGCGTGGAATTGCACTGGCTGCCCATGTTGATTACCGTCGCTGCGCTGGCAACCTTAAATTTTTTGAGTTGGGTGCGCTTGCAAAGCAACCGCCCAGTAGCCAGTGTTGAGCTATTTGCGCAACTTTTGATCGATGTTTTGGCTTTGACCGTGCTGCTGTATTACGGCGGCGGCTCAACCAATCCTTTTGTATCGCTGTATTTATTGCCGCTGGTGATTGCCGCAGCCACGTTGCCCGCAACCTATACTTGGGGCATGGCGGCACTGACCACAGCTTGCTATAGCTGGCTGATGGTGTATTACATACCGTTACCGCACGGTGAACATGAACACAATAGCGATTCCGCGTTCAACGCCCATGTGTTGGGCATGTGGTTGGGATTTGTCATCAGCGCGGTGGTGGTGGCGTATTTCGTGGTAAAAATGGCACAAGCGGTGCGTAGCCGCGATGAGTTATTGGCACGCGCCCGCGAAGAAGTGTTGCGCAACGAACGTATCGTGGCACTGGGCACGCAGGCTGCGGGCGCGGCACATGAGATGGGCACTCCGCTGGCGACCATGGCCGTTATCATCGGCGAGCTACAAGCAGATTGCCCCAATCCTCCCAGCGACCTCAAAGAAAACCTCTCACTCTTGGATGAACAAGTGCGCGCCTGCAAACGCATCCTCGACAAAATCATGGTGCAGGCACGCGACAGCGGCACTGACCTTCAGCAAGATGTACATGCTTTGCTCGCAGAAGTGTTGGATGAGTGGCAATTGTTGCGTCCCACCGCGCACTATCGTTATTCCCCGCAAAGCAGCGGCGTTGCCCCCCTACTCAATGTTGATGTCACCTTACGCGCCGCACTGATGAACGTGTTGAACAATGCTGCGGATGCCAGCCCTGAAAATATTGAAATCAACATGCATTGGAATCAACACCAAGTGGTGCTGCAAATACACGATAACGGCACGGGGCTCAGTGAAGAAGCGGCACTGCAAGCAGGCGCGGCATTTTTCACCACCAAGCCTGACGGGCACGGTATTGGCTTGATGCTGAGCAACGCCACCATTGAAAGAATAGGCGGTTCAGTGCGTTTATTTAATCGGGAACACGGTGGCGCAACCACCGAAATCACCTTGCCTATTGCTACTGGAGCGAAGTCATGACCTTGAGCTGTGAAGAAGCGGCCTCATTACTATTGGTGGATGACGATCAAACTTTTTGTAAGGTACTAAAAACAGCCTTAGTCAAACGCGATTTTTGCGTCACCGTTGCACACTCTGTAGAAGAGGCTCTGCCCCTAGCACAAGAAAATCCCCCTGAATATGCCGTCATTGATTTAAAAATGGGCGGTGCGCCAGGCTTGGTGCTGGTCGAAGCGTTACATGCCCTCGATCCCAATACCCGCATCGTAGTCTTGACAGGCTACGCCAGCATCGCCACCGCCGTGGAAGCCATCAAACTCGGCGCGACCCAATATCTTTCCAAGCCCGCGAATGCCAACGAGATTGTCGCAGCCTTTCACCATGCGGCGAATAGCAATACCCCAGCGGGGCCCAATCGTCCCCACCTCGACGATCTGGAATGGGAGATTATCCAGCGTACCTTGCTGGAACACGATGGCAACATCTCTGCCACGGCACGTGCTTTGCAAATGCACCGTCGCACCCTACAACGTAAACTCAGCAAGCCCCCCATTCGAGCCGAGTAAATAACGGCGGTTATACCCTCGCGGAATTGTGCAATCTCTCGTATAGTTCGCACTCATTTTGTACGCATGAGCACACCATGTCTGACGCAAACACTCGCAGCAAACTCAAACTGGCCATCGCCAATATAGATGCCTTGCCAGCCATGCCCGTGATTGCACAAAAACTTTTGTCGCTTTCCATGGAAAGCGACAATGGTGAAGCGCAACTCATCAACATCATTGAACAAGACCCGCAACTCACCGCCAAAATTGTAGGGCTCGCCAACTCCCCCTTGATGGGACTATCCCGCACCGTCAGTTCCGTGCATGAAGCGGCATTACTGCTGGGCATGACGCGCGTCAAATCTGTCGCGCTCGGTATCGCGGCGATGGCGGGATTCTCCGTGAGCAAGAATGGGAAAAATTTCAAGCCACAAGACCTGTGGTTACACAGCATGACCATTGCCATCATCATGCGTAGCATCGCAATGGAAATACCGCCATCACAGCGACCTGCTGAAGACGATATTTTTTTGGCGGGATTGCTACATGACATCGGCTTTATGGTGCTGCATCATATTGATCCGAACGCCAGCAATGAATTACACAATCAACTGCGTGCGCAAGCGAAACGCCCCGTCATTGATCTTGAATTAGAAATACTGGGCATCACGCATTGCTATATGGGTGCGCAACTCGCGCGCGCATGGCACTTACCCAGTGAAATCGTGGCAGCCATCAGCTATCACCACCCGCCTTATGTGGAAAAAATTGCTGAAAAACATCGCTTGGTCAGATTGCTCAATATCGCGGAAAAACTGCTACCTGATTTTGGTATTGCGGAACATAGTGCCGATGTAGTGAGTGATGAGGAATGGCTGGAATTAGGGATTGCCCCAGAAAAAGCGGATGACATCAATCTTTACGTTAGTGAAATCGCCGTACAAACCGCACAGATTTCCAATTTAGACTAATCCGCACAAAGTCTCTGGCTTTAGCTAGAATGCCGTCTCAGTCGAATAACAAAAATCATAGGGGAGAAACATAATGAGCAACGCCGCATCGTTAAGCACCGCCATTGATAAACTAGACACGCTACCTGCGTTACCCGCCATTGCACAAAAGCTCTTGACGCTTTCGCTCGATACCGACGAAGGCGAAGCGAAGATGCTCAAGCTCATCGCCCAAGATCCGTTAATTTCAGCCAAGATTATTGGTTTGGCAAACACCAGCATGTTTGGCTCTCCCGTCAAAGTCACCTCCATCAACGACGCGGCGATGCGCCTCGGTTTGACCCGCGTTAAATCAGTCGCTATTGGCATTGCCACCCTGTCCACCCTCACCAAATTGCCGGAAGGTTCGCTCAAAGCAACGGACTTATGGATGCACAGTATGGCCATTGCGGTGGCCATGCGCACCATCGCCAAAGCCATGCCTGCCCGTGTGCGCCCCATGGACGATCAGATTTTCTTGGCGGGATTGCTGCACGACATCGGTTATATGGCATTAGGCTATCTAGATACCGTAGCCAGCAACCAACTCCATGATCGCCTTGCCGCCAATAAAGACCAATCACCTTTAGCCATTGAACAAGAACTGCTCGGCATGACACACGGTGAGATTGGCGCACGCGTAGGAAAACACTGGGACTTGCCTGAAGAAATTATCGCCGTGATGCGTTATCACCACACCCCAGATGATGAGGCGGCGGCAGAAGGTCAACCCTTAGTCAGCTTGGTCAGTTTTGCGGAGCGGATGCTGAGTGCCTTCGGCGTGCCTGAACACACCGAGCAAGAGATTAGCGAGCAAGAATGGATAGAACTAGGCATTGATCCCGCCAAAGCCGATGATATCCGCCAACAAATCGCCACCGTTGCAGAGCAAGCCAGCCAACTGGCGGGAGCGTTGTAGATTGTCACTCACGGGGCATCATCGCTCGATGCCCTATCACCTCTACTCTTGCAGCAGTTGGTTAATCTCTGTCAAAGACTGCAATATCTCGTGTAAAGCGAGACTGTATTGCCTGTTATACAACTCCTCAGCTGCCGCGTAGTTTCCTTCTTGGAGCAACAGCATAATCACTTCGCCCAACTGGTGAAAGTGGTGGTGAGCTGTTTTTAAGCGCACACAAGATTCGCAATTCTGCAAGGGTGCAAACACCGAACTATTGATCCACACACCTAGCTGGCATAAACCATCTTGCCCAACCAAGGCGGACTCCAGCGGCTCCGCGATATTGCCGCGTACGTGATGCCCTAGCCTCACCTTCCACAACACATGCGCTTCTGCCGCAGCGACCAAATTCAGGCGATCACGCAACTCGCGCTTGGGGAGGTTTTTAAAGCTAGTGTGCATAACACTCTCTACGACATTCATGATGGACATCCACGTGTTTTTAACCTCTCTTTTATAATCGGACAGCATGCACAACACAATATGCCGAAATATCTATGTAATTCGGCCTAGTCAGGATGTTTTCGGCTGCCCCCTATCAGCATCGCCGCCCGCCAGACTATAATTCGCCCCCAGTAAAAAGCACCGACACTCATGAAAAAATTACTCCTGTTACTCTGTCTATTCCTACCCACCCCCAGTATTGCCGCAGCACCACCTATGCCGAGTGCACCGCAATTGGCTGCAAAAGCTTATGTGTTGCTGGATTACACCAGCAATCAAGTGTTAGTTGAACAAAATGGTGCAGAGCGCATGGCACCTGCCTCACTCACCAAGCTGATGACCGCTTACCTCACCTTTGATGCACTCAAACACGGCACACTGACGTTGGAGCAAGAGCTGGCCGTACCGCTCGCCGCCACGCGCAGTGCCAGCGGTGAATCGCGCATGTTGCTTAAACCTGAACAAGTAGTCACGGTCACCGACTTGTTACAAGGTTTGATTGTGCAATCGGGTAATGACGCAGCGTTGACTTTGGCAATACATATCGGTGGCAGCGAAGCAGGCTTCGTTGATTTAATGAATAAAGAAGCCGCGCGCATGGGCTTGCGCGACACACATTTCACCAACCCAGTGGGATTACCTGATGCGCAACACTACAGCTCCGCCTCAGACTTAGCACGCTTGTCCGCCGCACTAGTACGTAACTATCCGCAGTATTACCAGATCTTTGGGCAACGTGAATTCACCTTCAATAATGTCACGCAAGCCAACCGCAACCGCTTGTTGTGGCTAGATCCTTATGCCGACGGCTTGAAAACAGGACACACCGATACAGCGGGGTTTTGTTTGGTTGGCTCGGCGAAGCGTGATAAACGTCGCTTAATTTCCGTGCTACTGGGTGCGACCTCAGATAATCTGCGCGCCACCGAAACACAACGTCTGATCAATTATGGCTTCCAGTATTTTGATGCGGTGCGGCTCTACCAAAAAGACCAAGCTGTCAGCCAAGTGCGCGTCTGGAAAGGCACGGAGAAAATGATCCCCGTCGGTTTCCGTCAAGACTTATTCCTGACTATCCCCAAAGGCCAGTTAGCCCAACTCAAGATCAGCCTGCAAACCCAGCAACCCATCCTCGCCCCAATTTTGCCGGGGCAAACTTTGGGTATACTCAAACTCACTTTGGCAGGCAAACCTTATGGCGATTTCCCCCTGGTTGCACTGGATAGTTCACCGTTGGCAAATGTCTTTTCGCGTGGCTGGGACAGTATTCGCTTGCTAATTCAACGCGTCACGGATTAACCATGATCATCTATCTAAACGGGGCGTTTATGCCCATTGAAGAAGCCAAGATTTCGGTGCTGGATCGCGGCTTCATTTTTGGTGACGGTATCTATGAAGTCATCCCCGTCTATTCGCGTCGCCCATTTCGTTTAGAGGAACATCTGCATCGTTTGCAAGACAGCTTGGATGGCATCCATTTGCCCAATCCTCACAGCATTGTGGAATGGCAAACCATCCTTAACGAATTGATTGCACGCAACACCGCTGAAGATCAGTACCTGTATTTGCACATCACGCGGGGAGCAGCCAAGCGTGACCATGCGTTTCCCGTTCCCGCTGTGCCACCCACGGTATTCGTAATGAGCAATCCACTCACGCATCCGAGTGCGGAACTGTTACGTACCGGGGTCGCCTGCATCACAGCGGTGGATAACCGCTGGCTACGCTGCGACATCAAAGCCATCGCGCTGTTACCCAATGTGTTATTGCGGCAAATGGCGGTCGATGCGGGCTGCACAGAGAGCATCCTGATCCGCGACGATGCGTTTATGACGGAAGGTGCTGCGAGCAATATCTTTGTGGTCAAAAACGGTGTGCTCATCGCGCCCCCCAAAGACCACCTGATGCTGCCTGGCATCACCTATGACGTGATTCTAGAAATCGCGGCGGCACACAACATCCCTCATGAAGTGCGCAAAGTGCTCAAGGCAGAAGTATTCCATGCCGACGAATTGTTACTTACCTCGTCCACCCGCGAAGTCTTAGCCATTACCCAATTGGATGGCAAGGCGGTGGGCGATGGTAAGCCTGGCGCGATGTTCGCCAAGCTGCATCAGCTTTATCAAAACTTCAAACAACAGGTAATGCGCGCATGAGCCCAACGAGCGAAAAACCAGCCAAAGTTGAATTTCTTGAAGAGACTCGCCTCAGCGATAGTCTGATTGACTATCCTTGCGATTTCCCCATTAAAGTATTCGGTCAACAACATGCGGGCTTTGCCCAAGCGGTGCTGGAAGTGGTCACCAAACATGATCCTGGCTTTCTGGCCGCCAGCATCGAAATGCGTGCCAGTAAAACCGCACGTTATATCAGCCTCACCTGCACCGTCCGAGCCACCTCACGCCAACAACTCGATGCCATTTACCAAGAGCTGTGCGATCACCCCATGGTTGTAATGGTGCTATGACCCCACACATCCATACTCTAGGTCTGGTGGATTACCTAGCGACTTGGGATGCCATGAAACGCTTTACCGCAGAACGCAGCGCAACCACCCCCGACGAAATCTGGTTGGTGCAACACCCCCCGACGTACACGCAAGGTCTGGCAGGAAAGCCCGAACACTTGCTCAATCCGACGCGGATTCCCGTGGTGCAAATTGACCGAGGGGGACAAATCACCTATCACGGACCAGGTCAGATTGTTGCCTATCTATTGCTCGACATGCGTCGCATGAAAATAGGCGTACGTGAATTAGTCACCCTCATGGAACAAGCTGTCATCGACGTGCTCGCCGAGTTTGGCATCACCGCCTATGCCAAACGTGATGCGCCAGGGGTGTATGTCGATAACGCAAAGATCGCGGCACTCGGTCTCAAAATCAAAAATGGTCGTTGCTATCACGGTCTATCCTTCAACGTAGACATGGATCTCAGCCCGTTCAGCCACATCAATCCGTGCGGCTATGCAGGCTTGCAAGTCACGCAAACTTGCGCACTCGGCATCACCGCCAGCATCAATGAACTGCAAGCTCAATTGGCACAGAACTTAGTGCATAGCCTACAAAAATACTGGGAAGCCCCGAATGAACGACACCCCTGAAAAACAAACCAGTCACGCCAAAACCGCACGCAACCCAATCAAAATCATTCCTTTGCAAGAACGCTTGCGCAAGCCCGAATGGATACGCGTCAAGTCAGGGAGCGGGACGGGCTATCACGATGTGAAACGCTTATTGCGCGAACATAGCTTGGTGACGGTGTGCGAAGAAGCCTCCTGCCCGAACATTGGTGAATGCTTTAGCAAAGGCACGGCCACTTTCATGATTTTGGGCGATGTCTGTACGCGCCGCTGTCCATTCTGTGATGTGGCACATGGCAAACCCTTGCCACCCGATGCGCAAGAACCCAGCAATCTGGCGCGCTCCATCGGCTTGCTCAAACTTAAATATGTCGTCATCACCAGCGTAGACCGCGATGATTTGCGCGATGGTGGTGCGCAACATTTCAGCGACTGTTTGAGTGCCATACGTGTCAGCTCACCTGACACACGTTTAGAGATTCTTGTGCCCGATTTTCGCGGGCGTTTGCACGAGGCTTTAGAGGCTTTGGCGCACAGCCTACCCGACGTGTTAAATCACAATCTGGAAACGGTGCCACGTTTGTACAAATTAGCCCGCCCGGGTGCGGATTACGCACACTCGCTCCAGTTACTCAAAGAGTTCAAAACACGTTTCCCAAGTATCCCAACCAAATCCGGCTTAATGTTAGGTTTAGGTGAAACCGATGACGAAGTGCTAGCGGTGATGCGCGATTTGCGTGCGCACGGAGTCAACATGCTCACCATCGGACAATATCTGCAACCTAGCGACGGGCATCTGCCCGTGCTGCGTTACGCCCCACTGGAAACCTTTGCCATGTTTGAACAGGAAGCCCAAAAAATGGGCTTCAGCCATGCCGCCAGCGGACCGATGGTGCGTAGCAGTTATTTTGCTGATGAACAAGCGCATCAAGCGGGTGTGATTTAGGGAACTCACC
>JAVHPV010000322.1:0-6504 GCA_036170775.1 Gallionella sp.
TTAGAAACGGATATGCGTAGACGAATTCAAGTTCGCACGAGAACCGCGCCAGTCATCAATCAGATACTTGGTGAATGGCAAGCCTGTCTTCTCGAAGAAACGCGGCCAACCAATGCGATCAATCCAATCTGCCAAACGCTCCCAAGGCCGACCATCTTCTTTGTAGACCATCAGGATATTTTTCACTACCGCACCGACTTCAGGCCAGCGTGGTGGATTATTGGGTAAGCCCGAGGCAACCATCTTCATGAAAGTCGGTTTGCCGCGCGCGTTGGAGTTCTTACCACCAACCCAGATCGCCAACTTGGAATTTTCTGGATCGTTAATCTGCATCGGTGGGCATGGAGGGTAGCAAGCACCACAGCACATACATTTGGATTCATCAATCTCAAGAGAAGGCTTGCCGTTGACCATGGCAGGACGAATCGCAGCTACGGGGCAACGTGCCACCACCGTTGGACGCTCGCAGACATTCGCCACCAAGTCGTGGTTAATCACGGGTGGCTTGGTGTGTTGCACAATGATTGCCAAGTCAGCTTGACCACCACAGTTAATTTCGCAGCAGGAAGTTGAAAGGTGCACACGATTCGGCATCTCTTCACGACGGAATTCGTCATACAACACGTCCATCAGGGCTTTAACTGCACCCGAGGCATCGGTGCCTGGAATGTCGCAATGCAACCAACCTTGAGTGTGCGCAATCATGGTGATCGAATTACCTGTTCCACCGACAGGAAAGCCATTCTTTTCTAATTCAGCGATGAGCGGTGCAACCTTGCTTTCTTCAGACACCATAAATTCGATGTTAGAACGGATAGTAAAACGCACCCGCCCTTCGGCAAAATTATCCCCAATATCGCACAGCTTGCGAATGGTATGCACATCCATCTGACGCTGCGTACCTGCGCGCACCGACCAAATTTCATCGCCAGAATGTGCGACATGGTGCAGCACCCCAGGACGTGGACGATCATGGTATTTCCAGTTGCCGTAATTCTTTACCATCAAGGGGTGAAGATATTTTTTGTTATCCGGCACACCTGTTTCTTTAGGCTTGCGCTTTGCGACTGGGGCTGCGGCTTGAACTGCTGTATTCATTTTCGATTCTCCTAGGCAGCTTGCTTTTTGGCGTTGATTTTGGCGACTTCATCTTCCCAACCATCGGTACGCACATAAGGATTCATACGTGGTGAATTAACCATGGCGGGATCAACATCAATCTCCATTGCATCCAAGAAATTGGCTAGACCAATACGTTCGATCATTTCGCCAGTACGCTCATGCTCCAAGGCGTTTTCAGCAAAGAAGTCAATGGTGCGTTGACCAAAATCAACCAGCTTCTCAACATCCTCATCCGTTTCTAACTTGATAAATGGAATCACCACGGTTCCGAGCAAGCCACCAATCTTGAGATGGCTCTTACCACCAACAAGCACGGTAGCTCCCTTATCCACGCCGGTAGCCAGAGCACCAGTCATCACATTGATACAGTGCATACAACGTACACAGTCTTGGTTATTGATCTCAATACCGTGGGTGTCACTCACCGCAACACTAGAAATATGTTCACCAGATTTGATTTTTTTCAGTTCTTTAACTTGGAAAGTCTTCGTTGGGCAACGAGCCACAATGTCGTTCACCAACTCATCCATGCCGTGCTTAGCAAACCATTTTTTTGCCAAGGCTTCATCAGTACGGATGTTGTCGCGCCAAGTACCAATCACAGCCATGTCGGAACGCTGCACAGAATTCATACAGTCATTGGGGCAACCCGAGAATTTGAACTTGAATTTGTAAGGCAAGGAAGGACGGTGGATGTCATCCAAGAAAGTATTGAGTACCGCACGATGTGCCTTAGCTTCGTCATAGCAGGACTGTTCGCAACGTGCCGCGCCCACACACGACATTGAGGTGCGCACTGCGGGACCCGCACCGCCCATATCAAAACCCATTTCGTTGATTTCATCAAAGGCTTTTTGCACATTCTCGGTCGTTGCGCCTTGGAACATGATGTCACCTGATTGCCCGTGGAAGGCAATCAATCCAGAGCCGTGCTTTTCCCACAAATCGCAAAATTCGCGCAATGTTTTAGTATCGTAGTGCATCCCTGGGGGAGGCATGATGCGCAAGGTATGGAATTCAGCGGCATCCTTAAATTTAGGCGTACCATCTTCATTTTTCAGCTCGGTAAAGCGTGGAATCACACCGCCGCCATAGCCAAACACACCAACCGTACCACCCTTCCAATAACCCTTTTTGGTTTTGTAAGATTCTTCCAGTTGCCCCAGCAAATCAACAACATAATCCTTGTCTTTTGCCAAATCTTTCAATCCCGTCACAAAGCTAGGCCATGGCCCAGACTCAAGCTGATCGAGGTTGGGGGTATCGTGCATTTTCTTTGCCATAATTTTTCCTTTCGGTTGGTTCGCCAAACAATTAAACCCACAACTAATTTTTAGTGCCCCGACCTCAATCGGGATGAGGTAATCCAAACAGTCGATTTAAAAACTTTTTATTCGGTTGAGCTCTGCCAGCGGAACAATACTAGCGCGCTCAAATTCTTAATGGATAGCATCGTACGGGGCGAGCATCAATCAAACTATCACCCGTAGCGGGTATTTTTCATAACCCTTACGGGTGGTACAAAAAGACCCTCAGTAGTATTTCAATACCGCTTCGATTGAGGATAGACTCTGCACCCATATTAAATAACTGTAAACCTAAATGGCGCACACTGTTCCTTTGGCAAAATTCAAAGTTCCCCTAGGCTCACAAGAAATTGAGCTGCAACAAATCGACCATGTCGAAGGCGGGATGAGTTTATTGCGCCTACGCATCCGCGAGGGCAAGCGTTTTACCATTTTCGACATTGACGCTATTACCGCCAAACAATGGGCGCAAACTATGCAAGACTGGGCAAATCAGCAGGTGTTAGATGCCCATGAGTAACGTTACTGTTGAAATGATTGAAGCGGTCTTTGACATTAGTGGAGAACCGCTGACGAGTACCTATCCTGAGCCTCTTTGGCACGAACTGGTCAAGCATTTACCTGTACTTTCGAACAATGATGCCATCGGCGTACTGCGCTTACGTACGGCGAATAGCAACGCGGGAATGCTGCTCCCCAAACGCGCCAAATTGGTATTGCGCATACCCAGTGATTTTGCAACACCTATCATGCAACTCGCTCACCAAGACCTTGAAGTTAAAGGGGCAAGACTACAGCTCGGTCAGGGCAAAATTCGTCAACTTACCCCCTCCCCCACCCTACACGCGCATTTGGTGAGCGGTCATGCTGACGAAATAACATTCATGCAAGAGGTCGCAGAAAGTTTGCTAGCAGTGGGAGTTGTGGGCAAGCTCATTTGTGGTATGCGTAACAGTCTTGAAACGCTCGATGGCACAATTCACGGCTACAGTTTGGTTATCCATGACCTCAAACCAGAGGCTTCACTACGTTTGCAGTATTTAGGTTTAGGGAGCAACCGTCGCTACGGTTGCGGTATTTTTATTCCTTACAAAGCCATCTCTGATTTGGATTGATGGATAAGTAAGATTTTTATGGAGGAAGTGCAATGAGTTACACAGTGTCAGGAAACGAACTAGAGACCGATGCCGAAGGCTACTTGCTCGAAGCAGATTTTGGTGAAGAGGTTGTCAGCGTCATCGCTGCGGCTGAAGGGATCGAGCTGACCCCTAAACATTGGGAAATCATCAATTACATGCGCGACCAATTCCGCGAAGAAGGTCACACGCCGAACTTCCGCAACATGCTTAAAGGGGTCAATGAATTTTGGCCAGAAGCAGAAAGCAAAGACCTGTACGACCTGTTCCCGATGGGGCCGGCCAAGCAAGCGGCCAAAGTAGCTGGCTTGCCGCAACCCAAAGGCAAAGGCGGCTACTGAGTCGAAATTATCATCGGCAATGGCACACAGCCATTCCAAATTAAGGAGAATCAGATGGATATGGAAATGGTCAATATGGTCATTGATATGAAGGGACTGCCCTGCCCCAAGCCACTCATCGGTGCTAAACGCATGGTCGATGACTTGACGGCTGGGCAAGTCTTGCTATTGATCTCAGACTGTCCTGGCACACAAGATGATTTGTTCGCCTGGGCAAAACAGACAGGCAACCAAATCATCAAAAGCGAGAAAATGGATGAAGGTGGAACGGGCTATTACATCCAAAAAGGCTCGGCAACAAAGTTGCCTAAGGTCAACGTAGAGTTGGACATCCGTGGTGCAGTCTGTCCTGGCCCTATCGTAGAAGCCAAGAAGTTGCTGAACGGCATGCAAACAGGTGAGGTATTGCGTTTGACCAGCGATTGTCCCGGTGTGCAATCCGACATCAGCGGTTGGGCAGCCGCGACAGGTATGACACTGCTGGATACCGTCGATATTTCCGCAGGTGTGCATCAGTTCTACATCCGCAAAGGCTGACCTTGCGCATCAAGAGCAGCTGGTTCAAATCAGGTAAAGCGCACACACCGCAAGAACTCGCGGGTGCGCTCTCTTTTGTCATCTACCGCATCGCGGACAACGCGCTGAAGAACACCCGCAAAGCCAAGTTCGAGATCGCCGTTGGGCCGCAGTATTTCGCCTTCCTCACCGAATTCTTGTTATTTGAGATTCAAGTGGCGGATCGCATCGCCTATCGCCTTTTCCCCCTTGAAGAGCGCAACAGTTTTACTTCAGAACTCGCCCATCGCGTCGCCGAGACCCATGCCGAGAATGAAAGTCGCCTCATCGGTGGCGATCTTGCCGAATGTAAACGACGTTTTATTGATCGCCTGAATCAGCGTGCCGACGAATACGCCGATTTCACCTATGAGGGAAAAGGCGGCGATTTTTCTTTCATGCGTTACCTCGCGTTTTGCATGGAACAAGTGATGGACGACAAAGACAGCTGGTGGATCATCGACCCGATGATGAGCATGGAAGCCCCCGAAGCGGTCGAGATGCTGGAGAAGACCTTCAGCAACCTGCTGGAGACAGCACCCCGTCCTGCCCGTCGCCGCACGGGTACCAGTGGCGACTAGCATGCCCTCCCCTTTCGATCTCGCCAACCAAGACACCTATTTGCGTTGGCGCGAACACCGATTGGCACACGCCATCGTTGCAGCAGACGAACTCATCGTTGAAATCGCCGACCCACAGCACGTCACCCCAGCGGAGCGTGCTGCGCTGCTCAATCGTTGCCAGCGCAGCAACATGGCCATCTATGCCAGCCACGTGGAAATGGACGAGATCATGTTGCGCGCGTTCGGCGCGCAGTTCGGCCTTGTCGATCTGGATGCCAACTGGCTGGCGGACAAACACGGCATCTCGCGCATCACCGTGAGCAACCCAGACAACCAACGCCAGACCTACATCCCATACACCGACCGCGCCATCAAATGGCACACCGACGGCTACTACAACCCGCCCGAGAGACAGATACGCGGCATGGTGTTGCACTGTGTACGTAATGCGGGCACAGGCGGCGAGAACCGCGTGATGGATCACGAGATCGCCTACATCCTGCTACGCGATGCGAATGCCGACTTCATCCGCGCCCTTTCCGCCCCAGACGTGATGACCATCCCCGCGCGCGTGGATGAGTTCGACGGCGTGCGTGAAGCACAGACCGGCCCCGTGTTCTCGCTTGATGCGCAAGGCAATCTGCACATGCGCTACACCGCCCGCACCCGCAGCATCGAATGGCAGCAAGATGCACTCACCCTCGCCGCCGTAGCCGCACTTGAAAACATCCTCAATGCAGATTCACCGCACATCCATCAATTGAAGATGGAAAGCGGCATGGGCTTGCTGTGCAACAACGTACTGCACGACCGCTCCGCCTTCACCGACGATCCGACCCATCCACGCCTGCTGTTTCGGGCGCGGTATTTGAATAGAATCACCCCTTCCTGACTCTCGCATCACCCCTTGAAAGGAGCTTGCGATGTTGAAATGGTTCGCTCTGCTGTTGTTGGCACTCCCCGAAGTCGCACTCTCTGCCGAATTCAAGATCGACAACATCTCACCCGGCATCTACGTGCATCGCGGCGAACATAAAGACCTCGCGCCGCATTACGGCGGCGACATCTGCAACCTCAGCTTCGTCATCGGCAACAAGGGCATCGCCGTCATCGACACGGGTGGCTCGCCCGTAGTGGGCGCGCGACTGCGCAGCGCGATACGCAAGGTCAGCCAGAAACCCATCCTGTATATCATCAACACCCACGTTCATCCTGACCACGCCTTGGGCAACGCGGCATTCAAACAAGATCACCCCGTCTTCGTTGGACACAGCAAGTTGGCCGACACGATGGCGCAACGCAAAGAAGTCTATCTACGCAACCAAGCCGAATGGGTCGGAAGCGATGCCAAGGAAACCGAACTGATCCCGCCCTCCTTGGCAGTGGCAGAAACACAAACGCTCGATCTAGGCGGACGCTTGTTGCAATTGACCGCGCATCCCATCGCACACAGCCCGTCTGACCTCAGCGTGTTCGACCC
>JAVHPV010000323.1:0-1428 GCA_036170775.1 Gallionella sp.
CGCGTAACGAAATCCGCAAACGTCTTTCCGCTTTTGCAAAAGAACAGCAAGGCAAAAGCAACGAGCGTAGCCAAGCGCAAACCTTCTGGCTGCGTTTCTATGAATGCTTCGGCATTCGCGCGGAGAGTGCCACCCTCTACGAACACTCGGTCAAAAAACTTGGCGGTGCGCAAGGTTTTATCGACAGCTTCATCCCTGGCAAACTCATCGTTGAGCATAAAAGCACGGGCAAAGATTTAGATGCTGCATTCGACCAAGCGGGCGAGTATTTTCTTGCGCTCAAGGAAGAAGAGCGTCCGCGTTACATCATCACCAGCGATTTCGCACGCATTCGCCTTTACGACTTGCAGGCAGGTGGCGGCTACCAACAATGCAAACTCGCCGACCTATCCAAAAAAGCTGACTGGTTCATGTTTCTGGTGGAAGGTGAAGTTGCCGACTACACCGAAGAATCTGAAGCCGACCGCAACGCCGCCTACGCCATCAGCAGACTGCACGAATCTTTATTGCGTGCCAATTTCACAGGTCGGGATTTAGAAGTCTTGCTCACGCGTTTGCTGTTCTGCTTGTTTGCCGAAGACACCGGTATCTTTGGCGCGAACGGCCTGTTTCGTAAACTCATGGAAGGCACACGCCAAGACGGCAGCGATGTCGGGCGCATGCTGGCGGAACTGTTCCAAGTATTGAACACCGCCGAAAACGAGCGACAACATAATCTCGACGAAGCCCTCGCCGCATTCGCTTACATCAACGGCGCACTGTTCGCCGAAAATACCCGCATCCCCAGTTTCGACAGCACCCTGCGCGAGCAACTCATCGCCTGCGCCCAGCTGGATTGGAGCGGCATCTCGCCCGCTATTTTTGGCGCAATGTTTCAGGGCGTATTGGAAGAACACGATGTGGTTTCCTCATCCCCAGCCCTTCCCCAAGTGGGGGAAGGGAGCAATAGCAGAGGGGGTGGGGTGAGGGAAGGTGTTGCCCGCAAAGCCTCGCGCCGTGAACTGGGCGCACACTACACCTCGGAGCGCAACATCTTGCGCGTCATCAATCCGCTGTGCATGGACGAGCTACGCGCTGAACTTGCCAAAGTGAAGCGCAACAAAAAATTACTGGTAGCCTTTTACGACAAACTATCTACGCTGACATTTTTTGATCCCGCTTGTGGCTGCGGCAACTTTCTCGTCATCGCTTACCGCGAACTGCGCCAGTTGGAAATGGATACCATCGCAGCGATGGGCGACCTCGGCCTCACCAATGCTAGCCGTGGCGGATTGCTGGATGTCTCGACCCTTTGCCGCGTCAAAGTTAGCCAGTTTTACGGCATCGAAATTGACGAAGCTGCCGCGCACATTGCCCGCGTGGCGATGTGGATGACCGACCATCAGATGAACCTCGACGCAGCGGAACGCTTCGGCACGACTCGTCCCA